>CADBLC010000175.1:0-3722 GCA_902795385.1 Fibrobacter succinogenes
TCCTTCGCAGTGTCCTAATTGGGGACCGTATGGAGGCGGTTTGAGTAGCGGACTTTCCGATGAGGACGCAGCCCGCCTCCCTCAAAAAAAGATTCTTGCAGAATCGTCGGCTTCGGAGGGGGATTCTTCGGGGATTGCTGCGGATACTTCCGAGAAGCCTTTGCGGATTTCTGAATCGGTGACTTTTATGGCGCCGTCCGTTATGCCGGGAATGCGGTATCGCGTATTTGACTTGAACGGAGTCTATCTCTACGACGGTACTTGGCAGGGAAGTTTCAAGGCGCTGGGTAAACCGGTACTCGTCCGGTTTGAAAATGGCCAAACGGCTGTTTTCCGCTAGTTTTTCCTCGACAATTTTTTTCGTTGCGCTGATACATTCTATTTTTTAGTTGTATGAGTGAACTTCGTAAGAATATTTTAGATGAGTCCCGCCGTATCGTTGTGAAAATCGGCTCGCGCATATTGGTCGATTCCGAGAAGGGCGGTGTCCGTACCCGCTATATCCAGAAACTTGCCGATTCCGTCGCCCGCCTCATGGAAGCGGGCAAGGAAGTCGTGATTGTCACAAGCGGTGCCGTGGGTACCGGCATGAGCCAGCTGGGCTACAAGGAAAAGCCGACGGTGCTTGCCGAAAAGCAGGCCTGCGCCGCCGTGGGCCAAATCGACCTCATGTACGCCTACCGTGAAATGTTCCGCTGGGTGCAGCTCTCGGTGGGGCAGATCCTTTTGTCGGCCGACGATTTTCGCGACCGCACCCGCTACAAGAACTTGCAGAACACCATCAAGGCGATGCTTGCGCGCAAGATTGTTCCGATTATCAACGAGAACGACTCGCTCGCCGTCGCCGAAATCAAGGTGGGCGACAACGACAAGCTTTCGAGCGACGTGGCATTGTTCCTCGATGCGGACCTGCTGTTGATTTTTACGGACGAAGACGGCCTCTTCGACGACAACCCGAAGAAGAACCCGAACGCCCGTCTGTTGCGCTTTGTGCCCGAGATTACGCCTGCAGTGCTCGCCCTTGCCGGAAAGCCTGGCGAGACGGGTTCTGCCGTGAGTACCGGCGGCATGCGCAGCAAGCTCGAAGCCATCCGCAATGTGACCAAGAGCGGCTGCAACGCCTTCCTTGCGAGCGGCATGAAGGTATTGCCGCACCAGGTGCTTTTTGAAAATGCGCAGGGAACGCTCTTTGTGGGCTCCAAGAAAAAACTCAACAGCCGCCAGCGCTGGCTCAGCTTCATTACGACTCCGCGCGGGGCCGTGGTGGTGGACGAGGGCGGCGTGAAGGCGTTGCGCGAAAAGCACTCGAGCCTGCTCCCCGTGGGCGTGTGTGCGGTGAAGAAGCATTTCGACAAGGGCGACCTCATCGAGGTACTGAGCCCGTCGGGTGACGCGGTCGCGCGCGGTGTAGCCGGCTTTGACAGCGAGACACTCAAGCTCGTTTTGCGCAAGAAAACCGCCCAGGTCCACGAAATCCTGGGTAAGGATGTCCCGGACGAACTTATTCACAAGAACGACCTAGTGGTATTCTAGTATATTTATCATGATGAAACTTCGCAATACCTTAAAGATTTTTGCTTGTGCGTTGCCGCTATTGGCGGGGCAGGCCCTTGCCGATGCGGTATCGATCGATGCGCTTGCCGTTGGCGGTGCGACGATGCGCGACAACCAGCTGGGCGAAATCCGAGACGTGCTCCGTGGCGGCCGTGGCGGGTACCTGGACTTCGGTTTCAACTACATGCCGCTCGTGTCCCAGACGCCTCTCAAGAGCGAATACGGCGAACATGACGGCTTCGCCTTCCGTCACCACATGGCCGGATTCGGTGCTGGCGAAATCTCGAAGAACAACTACCTCGGTTTCTTGCTGTGGTTTGAGCGTTCGGGATGGGACGGCGAAGACTTTGTTTTGTTCCCGTATTACAACGATTTCTCGGCGGTGCGCTCCGTGACCACGTGGGGCTTCAGCTATACGCAGTCTGCGATGGACCTTACCGTGGCGGCCGGTATGCAGCACCAGAACGTCGAGCATGTGGGCGATATTTATCCCGACGAGAACGATTCCCTTCTCTACAGTTGGGCGCACTTGCGCTGGGGACATACGAGTGTCCAGGGAAGTTTCCACCGGACCGACTGGCGTAGCTTGCGCATCTCGATGGATTTGGAATCCCGCGAAGTTTACGGCGGTCGCCGCAGCGGCCCCCTGACCTACCTGCCCAACTTGGAGGTGGCCCTGTATAACGGCGGTGACGACGGCGACGATTCCGTGCGCGTTACCTGGGAACAGAACCTGATTGCCCAGCGCCTTTATGGCGAAGTCTCTTTTGATTTCCCGAGCCGTGAATTCCATTCTGCGGCCCTCAAGTACTATCCGGACCCTTCCCGCATGATTGGTTTCGAGGCGACCTGCCTGCGCCGTAATGTGCGGAGCGGTGCTGCCGACCTCTTGTGGGGCGGTGCCATCGACTTGCTTTTTGTGCGAATCGGTTACAATTCGGCGTACGAGTACAACCACCTCTACCGTGCCAAGGGTACGTTCATCGCGGAATTCAAGTTCAGCATGGCGACAATCGACGGATTCCTGTTTAGCCGCGGTGCTCCCAGGTCCGCTCCGATGGAAACCATGAAACTCGACAAGAAGAACAAGGACAACTGGCCGAAGGACGACGGCAAGATCCACCTCGACCAGGCTACGGGCTCGGCTCCCAAGACGCTCGAGGCCAAGGGTGTCCGCTATGAAAAGACTACATACGGGGGAGGTGCCAAGTGATTTTCTCCAGCATGATTAGGTCCGCGAGACGTTTGGCCTTGTTGGCCGTATTCGCCTTGGCAACTTTCGGCCTTACCGGTTGTCTTAGCCACTGGTTCCTGGATCCTTCGACGCGCCTCCAGGTTGAAAACCGCTCCTCGAGCACCATCGTCGGTATCGATGTCGTGTCCGAAGACGGTTCGTCCATCAGGCCGTGGATTCGCGATACGATTGCCCCGGGTGAGCGCAGCCGCGTGTACGAGGAAGATTGGGTCGGAACGTTCAATATCCGTATCCGGGTTATTGAGCCAGCCTCCGGAAAGGCTTCGGTCGAAGGTTCGTACGATATCGAAGATTTGGAATTCGACGGTGGAAGCGAGTTCCTCGTTGTTTCGGATAGCGAAAAAGGGCACAGGTTGCACCTGGAATTCAAGTGACGCAACCCTAACCCCTAACCACCAATTATCGCTCACTAACTACTGCTTACTATTTTGCTACATTAACAATCAGTGCAGATTACAAAGCTAAAGATTTTTGGATTCAAGTCCTTTGCGCAAAGGACCGAAATCAATTTCCCCACGAAGGGCCTTACCGCCGTGGTCGGGCCGAACGGTTGCGGAAAGTCAAACATTACCGACGCCATCCGTTGGGTGCTGGGTGAACAGAAGGCTGCATCGCTCCGTATGAGCAAGATGCAGGACGTGATTTTCAGCGGTACCGAAGAACGTGCCGCCATGAGCCTTGCCGAAGTTTCTATAGTCATCGACAATAGTGACGGAACCTTGGCGTCTGAATATTCCGAAGTCATCGTGACCCGCCGCGTCCACAGGGACGGTTCCGGTGAATACCTCATCAACAACCAGGAATGCCGCCTGCGTGACGTGCATGCCCTGCTTTTTGATTCGGGCCTCGGTTCGAGCACGTATTCCCAGATGAACGCCGACATGATCAAGGCGGTGCTCAGCGACAAGGCCGA
>CADBLC010000175.1:3739-8010 GCA_902795385.1 Fibrobacter succinogenes
CAGCTGGAACGCGTGCAGATGGACATGGAACGCGTGGAGGACAACCTGAGAAGCGTCCGCCGTTCCGTGCGCATGTACGAGACCCAGGCCGAAAAGGTGAGCGAGTACAAGAAGCTCAATACGCGCCTGCGTGAACTTGATTTGTCCGTGAGTCTCGACAAGTTCGAGGACTACAAGGAAAGCCTCGCGACGCTCGATACGACGAGCCGCCGCATGAACCACGAGGTGGAGTCCGCGAAAACGAAGTGCACGGAACTACAGACGAAGATTGACGAGAAGAAACTCGCCATTAGCGAAGACGAAAACGCCTTCCGCGATTTGGAACGCGAGGTGCAGAACGCGACTATCGCGCTCAACGACTTGAACAACAACATTATGCGCTTGCGCGACTCTATCTCGGCCTTGGAAGGCGTGAACGAGAAGGCTCGCAGCGAAATCGAGATTGGCCGTAACAAGATTGCCGATTTGGAATCCGAAAAGGCCCGCCTGGAAGAAGAGAATGCGGTCCTCAGCAGCGATAGCGATGTTGACGAGATGAACGCCCTGCTGGAACGCGAACGCGAAACGCTCCAGGTGATGCGCGACAGGCTTGATGACCTTCGTGGTCAGTCCCGCGAACTTTCGAACGAACGCGTGCAGGCGGCCAACAGGCTGAATGCCTTGAAGGGACGTTTTGAACGCATGGACGCCGAAACGGACATGCTCCGCGGCAACCTCGAAAAATGGAATGCCGAACTGCAGACCGTCTCCGGGCAGAAGGACGAGGCCATGTCTGCTATCGACGATATCCGCAGGGGTGTCGACGAGGCTTCCCGCGAAATCGAGATTCTCGAGGAACAGAAGGCTTCGCGTGAGGAACGCCTGGAAGGCGAAAAGGCCGAGCTGAACGAGGCCGTGCAGAAGTTGCAGGAACTGAAGAACGAAGACGCCCGCCTGCAGTCGAGAATCGACGTGCTCCAGAGCGTTTCGAACGAGGGCTCCGATGCGAGCCGCTGGCTCAAGGAAAACAAGCCGAATTTGATTGGTGGACTGCTCTCGGAACGTATCGAGGCCGATGCCGAATATGCATCTCGCGTGGAAGCAGCCCTTGGCGATATTCTCGATGCCGTCGTTGTACTGAACGATTCCGCTGCCGCAGAGATTGCGGGGGCGCTTGAAGGCGAGAATGTGGGCCGTGCTCTGATGGCGCTTGCCGACGGTTCTGCCGAGCCGTATTCCGGCAGTATCGAACGTCCGGGTGTTGTCGGTTGCCTTAACCGCTTTGTGAAGGCGGACGAGCAGATTTCCGGTTTTGTCTCGGCGATGCTCAGCCGCTACTTTGTTGTTGATTCTGTGCAAAATGCGCTTGCCTTGGCCCGTGAATTCCGCGGCCAGGATTTGTGCTTTGTCGCCCCGAACGCCATTGTCCGCACGAGCGGGCTCGTGAGCAGCGGGGCGTCGGGTAGCGGAACGCTCAGCCGCAAGAACGAGATTGCCGAAGCGACCAAGCTTTTGGAAGGCGTCCAGGGCGAAATCGCCCAGAAGGAATCCGATATCGAGCGCTTGCAGGGCCTGGTGGACGAAGATACACGTATGCTCGAATCCGTTGCCGAAGAAATCCGTGAAAAGACGGAAAGCGTCCGCGGCGGCAACGCCGGTATCCAGATCCAGCAGAACGTCGCCGACGGCCTTGACCGCCGCCTGCAGCAACTGCAGGGCGAAATTTCTGCGGCGCAGTCCCGCATCGAAGCTGCCGCCGAGACCAAGAGCAGCGATGCCGAACTCGCCGAAGCCGAAGCCGCGGCGGAGAAGGCCGAAGACAGCTACTCCCGCGTGAACGACGAGCTCAGCGAGCAAGAGACGCTTTACCGCGAAAAGGACGAGGAAGTCCGCGACTTGGAACGTTCCGCGCAGAACAAGAGCGCGAAACTTGCCCAGAATGCCGACCGCCTGCGCAGCATCGCGGAGCAGGTCGAGTATTTCGAGAATGCGGCACGTTCCCGCCAAGACGAAATCGAGAAGAACATCGTTTCGATGTCCAAGTCCGAAGACGACGTGCGCGAGCTTTCGGGCAAGGCCGAATCCCAGGACGGTGCGCTGCGTGAACTCGAAGGCCGCAGGGATATTGCCCGCGAACGTTACGAAGTCGTGAGCGGGGATTTGAATTCCTGGCGCGACGAACTGGACCGCATTCGCGACGAGATGATCGAGAAGATGAAGGAACTGAATGAAGTGGGCCGCCGTCAAGACGCCCTGCAGTCCAATCTCGACCGCCTGAACGAACGCATTGCGAACGACTATTCTGTGGACCTCTCCAATCCCGAGGGCGTTGAACGCGTGGAATACAGCCAGCCCGAGGCCGACCGCGAAATCCGTGACTTGCGCGGTAAAATCAAGGACTTGGGCCCCATCAACGTGAACGTGATGGAAGACTACGAAGACGAGAAGAAGCGTCTGGAAGAAGTGGAAATCCAGTTCAACGACCTGGACCGCGCCCGCGCCTCGCTCGACCGTACCATCGCGAAGCTCGACGATATCGCCCGTAGCCGCTACCTCGAGACGTTCGAGCGTATCCAGAAGAACTTCCAGTTCGTGTTCAGCAAGTTGTTCCTGAACGGCGAAACCAAGATGAACCTTGTCGAGAAACTCGACGAGAACGGCAAGCCCATGGACATCTTGGATGCCGACATCGAAATCAACGTCCGCCCGACCGGCAAGAAGATGCGCGGTATCAAGGCGCTCTCTGGCGGTGAGCACGCGCTTACCGCGACGGCCTTGCTGTTTGCCATCTACATGGAAAAGCCCTCGCCGTACTGCGTGCTGGACGAAGTCGACGGCCCGCTTGACGATGCCAACGTGGGCCGCTTCATGGCGCTCCTCCGCGAATTCAGCAAGCAGACCTTGTTCATCGTGGTAACGCATAACAAGCGTACCATGGCCGAAGCCGATATGCTCTACGGTGTGACCCAGGAAATTAAGGGAATTTCCCGCATTGCGAGCGTGCAGCTTGCCGACGCGACCAAGTTCGCGATCTAGTATGCCCCGCACACCTCATATAGTCATCCCCGCGAAGGCGGGGATCTCCGTTTTAAAGGGATTCCTCTTTGCGGCCCTTTCCGCCATCTGTTACGGCACGAACCCGCTCGGTGCCTTGAACCTGTATGCGCAGGGCTATTCTCCCGAGAGCGTCCTCTTTTACCGATTCTTTACGGCGGCGCTCCTCCTTTTTGTTGTTGTCATTGCGAAGGGTTCGCACTTTAAAATTTCGTTTCGCGAATTCGGCGCGCTTGTTATGTTCGGATTCCTCTTTGCGGTGAGTTCGCTTACCTATTACGCTTCGTTTAAATATATGGATGCGGGGCTTGCTTCAACGCTCTTGTTCCTGTACCCGCTCGAAGTCTCGGTGCTTATGGCGATTTTCTTCAAGGAGAAAATCAAGGCGTGGACAATTGTTTCTATTGCTATCTCGATGGCGGGCGTGGCGCTTTTGTACCGCGGTGGCAATGGAGTGCCGCTCAGCACGGCTGGCCTTGCGCTCGTATTCGCTTCTTCGATTTCATATGCGATTTACATGGTGATGGCAAACCGCGTGAACCTCCAGATGGGTGCGGTGAAAATGACGTTCTACGCCATCTGTTTTTGCCTCGTGTTCCTGCTGCTCTATTCGGTGACGCTCGGCTCGGGGCTCCCGCCGCTCTTTACGCAGGCGAGTTCTTGGGGCTGGGGCTTTATGCTGGGCCTTGTGCCTACAGTACTTTCGCTTATATTCATGGTGAAGGCGGTCAAGATTATCGGATCTACGCCCACGGCAATTCTCGGTGCGCTTGAACCCGTGACGGCCGTGGCGATAGGCGTGCTCGTTTTCGGCGAAATCCTCACGGGAAGGCTTGTCGCGGGCATACTCCTGATCCTCGGCTCCGTCCTGTTCATCGTCGTGAAGCGGAAGTGAACCACTTACATGTGTTTCAGATTGTTTTTACTACATTTCAGGTATGCAAGCAACCTGCTCCAGATGTAATAAGCCCTTCAACGACAAGGTGGGAATGTCCCCCTTGCAGAGCAACATGGCCATCCGTGTGCGTAACAGGGTAGGGAATATCTGCCCCGAGTGCCGTGCCGAAACCTGCAAGACGCGCCGCGGCTGGTGGAAAATGTTCTTCTACGACCTGAAAATCGGCTTTTTGTGCATGCTCCTGCTTTTGCCCGTATTCCTCGTTTTTGCGGGATTGACGGTGGCGTTGGCCGTTTTCGTGCTCTAGCGGAGTTGTAGAACGTACAACGATTAAGAAAAA
>CADBLC010000176.1 GCA_902795385.1 Fibrobacter succinogenes
AACCATTCGCCGGTACGCAAAAAGCCGCTCATCACCTCATCACAAACCAAGAGGATTCCGTACTTGTCGCAAATTTCGCGAACACCCTTCAAGTATCCCTTCGGGTAAAGGTAAACACCGTTGGAACCCGTGACCGATTCAATAAAGATGGCTGCCACCGTTTCGGGGCATTCCTGCTGAATCTGGTATTCCAAGCGAGAAAGGAAGTGCTTGGTCGCTTCTTCTTCGCTTGCAAATTTGATGTCGTAGCCGTAAAGGTGCGGAGCCGGGTACTTGATAAATCCGGGAATCGTCGGGAACAGCGACGCGCGTTCGCTTTCACCCGTCAAACTCGATGCACCGTAAGTACTTCCGTGGTAAGATTCATACTTCGAGAAAATCTTGTCGCGGCCTGTGAATGCCTTCACAAAACGGATGGCGAATTCATTAGCTTCGGAACCACCCAGCGTAAACAGCACCTTCTTCATGTTCTTCGGCGCAATCTTTTCAATCAAGAGCTCGCTGAGTTCGCCCGCTTCGGCAAAGGCATGGCGCGGGGCGATATAGGCCAGGCGTTCCACCTGCTTTTGCACGGCTTCGATAATGTGGCGGTTATTGAAACCGATGTTCACATTCACCAGTTCCGAGGCGATATCGATATATTCGCGGCCCGTTCCATCGTACACATAAACGCCATCGGCGTGATCGACGTAAAACGGCTTGTAATCCTTATGCGGGGCATTCGCAAATGAGAACAGGTTATACTTTCGGGCCTTTTCATAAGAAGCGGCGTTCTCTCCCGCTACATAACTAATATTGTTTGACATTTCGTACTCTCCTTAATTTTGTGAACAAATATAGAAGCGGTTTTGCCGCCTGTCCAATACTTAATTCCTAGCGTTTGTTATAGGATTTTTTGATATCAAAGCACTATTTTTAAATCATGTATTCCGGCGCGGGATTGATGCGGGCAAGGTCGAAGCGTTCCAGAATCTTCCGGCGCTTTTCGAGGAACAGCGCCGAGCCCCTTTCTCGCGGGAAGCTGTCATGAATTTCAAGAACCTCGCTAATGCGCCCCGGACGCGGCGTCATGATGACGATGCGGTCAGACAGGTAAAGCGCTTCGTCGATATCGTGCGTCACCAAGATCATCATGGTATTGCGTTCCTTGCGGAGCTCCAAAAGCAAGTTCTGGATGTCGGCACGGGTGAACGAATCCAGCGCGCCCATGGGTTCATCGAGCAGCAGGATTTCCGGATCGTTAATCAACGCGCGGGCAATCGCTACACGCTGCGCCATGCCACCGCTAATCTGGTGCGGGAAATTCTTCTCGAATCCGGCAAGTCCAATTTTCTCGATAAATTCGTGGACCTTATCCTTGTTCTGCTTATAAACTCCGCGAATTTTGAGACCCATCGCAATATTGTCTTCTACCGTAAGCCACGGGAAAAGGCATCCCTGCTGGAACACGTAACCGCGCTTGGAATCCGGCCCCTGCACCGGTTCACCGTCAAGAACAATCTTTCCATCTTGAACAGGATCGAGCCCAGCAATCAAGCGCAACAGGGTCGTCTTTCCGCAACCCGACGCGCCCAAAATCGAAACGAATTCTCCACGAAAGACAGAAAGATTCACATCCTTCAGAATCTGTCGCGGTTCGCCCGTACGTTCATCAATAAAGGAGCGGTTCACATTGTGGATTTTCAGGATTTCTTCTCTATCGCTCATCTTACCACTCCTTTCTGCCAGCGAAGCAAATAACGCTGCACCGCGCCAACGACCTTCAGAATCGCCGAGAACAGCACCGCCATCACGACAATCGCCGCGAACACCTTGTAATACGCACTCCAGACTTTCGAAGTGTTGATGTAGTAGCCAAGGCCTCCTGGCTGCCCCATCATTTCGGCCATCACGAGCGTCGTAAAGCCAAATGCCGCCGCCGTCATAATACCCGTAAAAATCTGCGGCATCGCATGCGGAATCGCAATGTGGAAAATCTGGTACAGTTGCCCTGCGCCAAAAGTGCGCGAAAGTTCAAACAACGACTTCGGCGTACCCTGCACCCCGTCGGCCGTCATGGTCGCCACCGGGAACCAGGAGCAAATCGCAATCAAGAAAGTCGCCGCCGCAAACGAAGTCGGGAACAACGTGAGCGCAAAAGGCATCCAGGCCACCGCCGGAATCACGCCGCAAATGTTGAGCACCGGCAAAATCCAGTAGCGAGCCTTCGGGTACCAACCAATCAGCACGCCCGTCAGCACACCCGTCACCACGCCCACCGAGAAGCCAGCAACAAAAAGCCTCAGCGAGTAAAGCGTATTCTGCCAAATGAATTTGGTGTCGCCGATAAAGGCGTCCATAATAATGGCGGGCCCCGGAAAGAACGGCTGCGGCAAAATCAGCAGTTTGGTTCCGAGAATATCCCAGGCGGCAAGCGCAAGCCCCACTGCAAAACGGAATTTTGCACCCGCGTAAAACTTCGCAACCTTGCCAGCATTCGGCTTGCGAACAAACAGTACGACCGTATAAACGGTGTAATAGGCAATAATGGCAAGCAATACCAAGCGGTATGCTAGATTGTCGTCAACCGTAAAGCCGCCAAAAACATATTCCTTGATTCGCACATTTTCGGCCACCTGCGGAAAAAGCAGATTCACCAAGAATGCGACCAGGAATCCTGAAATCGTCAATACGATATTCATTTAACTCTCCGTACAAAAATTTCAAAAATTGCGCCCTTGCGGGCGCCAAGCAACAAGGAAATTCGATTACTTACTCAAATCGACTTCTTCGTAGAGGTTCGCGACAAACTGGTCGGGATCCTGCGTGAGGTAGCCGATTTTCTTGAGCTGTTCGCTAAAGTAACGCAAATCACCCTTCACGTCGCGGCCAAGCGCCTTACGCTGTTCCTGCGAGGTGTACACATAGCTCTTGATAAGTTCCACCGCCAAGGGCTTGTCTTCGATTTCGGAATACTTGCCTTCGGCAATAATGTCCACCGTTTCTTCGGGATGTTCGGCAATCCAGGCTTCGGCCTTGTGGATGGCACGGAGGAGAGCCGCAATCTTTGCCGGTTCGTCTTTCAGAATCTTGGCAGACACGTAAATAAAGCAGCAGTAACGGCCTTCAAAAACGGGATCAGTGGCCACATCCATAATCACGTCGGCCTTACCCGACTTCTCGTAGGCCGAGGCGAGCGGGTCCCAAATGGCGGCAGCGTCAATCTGGCCCTGTTCCAAGGCTTCGAGCGCAAGGTTGCCATCGGCATACGGCAAGAACTGCACCTGGTTGTCTTCGGGCTTGGTCGAAACGCCACCCAGCGAAAGCCAAAGGCTTGCCGCCTGATGCGGAGTACCACCAATTTCGTCAACCGCAATCTTTTTGCCCTTCAAATCAGCCGCCGTCTTGTAAGGCGAGTCCTTCTTCACGAGCACCTTGATACAGCCGATGTGAATTCCGTCGACAATCTTGATGTCCACGCCGTTTTCAATTGCTTGGAAAAACTGGAAGTCGGAATTCGTGAGCGCATAAGTGCCCTTGCTAAGCCCGAGCTTACGCGTTTCGCCGTCAGCCGCAATCAGCTTGGCGTCAATACCCTCTTCGGCAAAGAACCCTTTTTCCTTGGCCACATAGAAGGGCGCTCCACACAAGGAACCGTCCAGAATCGGGAGTTCCAAGGTACCGAACTTGAACTGGGACTTTTCAGCCTGCTGGGCTTCCTGCTTTTCGTTCTTGTTATCACCGCCACAAGCTCCGGCCAACAGGGCAAAGCCAAAAGCGAGCAGGGCAGTCAAGTAAATTTTATAGTTGTTCTTCATAGTAAAATCTCCCTTTTAAAAAAAGCGTTCCCGAAAAAGGACTTCTGTTTTTTCGGGAACGCCAGCTTGTACGGAGAGTACAAACTTACTTGATGTCCTTTCTCCAGGTGGCGGGCTTGAATTCGCCAACAATGGGGAGAAGACGTTGGTCCACATCGATTTTCAGTACCGAGTTGAAGTTGTTGGTAGCAATCATCTGTGCGGCAAAGCCCACGATGGCCACGATTTCGGAATCGTTGTAGAACTTGCGCAGTTCGTCGAAGTAGGAATCTGGAACGGCGGTGGGGTCCTTCACGATTTGCCTTGCGAGCTTCACGAGAATCTCCTCGTTCTTCTCGTATTCGAAGCTGTTCGGGTCGATACCGAGAGCCTTGAGGTCGCTGATGAAGAACAGCGAGCAGAGCTGGCAGCTGTTGGTGGTAGAAACCGCGTGGGCATAGACCGT
>CADBLC010000177.1 GCA_902795385.1 Fibrobacter succinogenes
CACGCCATATTCACGATGATGCCAGGGCCGGACGGCGGAATAAGCACGCCCACATGTTTTTCGCCCTTAGTGAGCTTGTCGATTATGGCGCCGAACGAGAGTGCCGCCGTCGCGAGGGCATTTGCCGAGAGGTGGTTTCCATCGGGGCTGTACACCGAGGGGCCGCTACCCACATGCTTCACTGTACGAATCCAGGCAGAGGCCACCGGACGCAACTTGCGGATGTATCTCGTCCAGGCCGTAATGGAAAGTTCCTGGACGGCGCGTTTTACCATCATCGGGCTGGAATCGAGCGGCAACTCCTTGCCGAAAGCGACCGAGACAATGCGTCCGCCGCTATGCACCATGTCCTTGAAGCCGGCATCGGCCATGGAGTAGCTACTGCCCCACAGACCCTGCACGTAGAACGGCATAAACTTGAGGTGCGGCACATCCTTGATGGCGGCCGAGTAATCCAGGCGGAAGCGGTTCATATTGCCAGTCGAGGTCATCACGTTCTCGGGGAACATCACCACGGCTTCACCGCGCAGCAAGGCCTGGCGGGCCTCCTCCATCGCGGGTCCCGGATTCGAGATGTCGAGGTCGATGGTCTCCATCTGCGAAAGCAGAAGCTTGACGTACCACTTTTCAAACGGCCTGCGCGTAATTACGAAGCGCATGGGGCGCGGGCTCGCCATCTGGATAATCGCCCAGTCGATGTACGAGATGTGGTTACCCACCAAGAGCACCGGACCTTCCCACGGGATATTCTGCACGCCCGACACAAGGAATTTGTAATGCATCGACAATACAGAACGAAGCAGCTGGCGCAGCAGGGTCTGCGGCATGGCCCAGAGGGCCCAGATGGTCCCCACAAGGCAAACGATGCCGAGGATGAAGAACAAGTTCATCCTTTCGAGACCGAAATAGCGGAGGGCGACAATCGCAAGGATGTCGAAAACAAGGATGCTCAGGTTCTGCACCACGTTGGCCAGCGAGAGTACGTGGCCCGCCGACCTCGGTTTGGTGTTGTAAAGGAGCGTTGCGAACATCGGGAGCGCATAGATACCGCCACAGAAGCCGAGCAGGGCGAAAGCGATGGCGTTGTAGGGGCGCGGAATAAGCGGAATGATAAAGATGAGGATGGCAGCACCCGCGGTCCCCATCGGGATAAGGCCCATCTCGATAAAGTTACGCGACATCCTCTTGGCAAAGACGAAGCCCGCAACAAGGCCGATGGCGGTACCGAAAATGGCGTAGTTCACCAGGAAGTCCTGATCGAACAGCGAACCGGAGCTGAACTGGTCCTGGATAACGAACACCATGAGGAAAATCATGACCCAGAACATCGCCTGGCCAACAAGCGCCTGGCGCAGCGCCCTGTTCTTCCAGGCCTTCACCATCTTGCGGCGAGCATAGCCGAACGTCCAGTACTGCTTCCAGGGGAAGCGGAGATCTTCGTCGTAGGCGCCGATGGAAGGCAACCTGAGCGCAAAGAAGAACCCGAACAGTTGCAAGCCGCCCAGCGTATAGAGCACCGGCCGCACCAAGTCTTCCTTGACCGCGAAAGCGAGGGCCGCACACGTGAACACGAGCGCGAGGAACGTGACAATCATTAACGTCCCGCTACCGTTCGCCAGGAACCGCACCCCCATGAGTTCCTTCATGTAGCCGTTCTTGGCCGGACTCTGGAACGCCTGCAGCACAAAGAACAACCCCACACCCGTGAACATCATCGACAATTCACCGAGGAACACGCCCGCGCAGAACAGCCCCACCACCGGGAGCGAGAGGAGCGTCGTCCAAAAGAGCACCCGCTCCTTGGGGAACTTGTCGGAAACGTACCCTGCCGGCGTAAGAAGCAGCACGCAAGGCAAAAGGAACAGCAGGTGAAGCACGTAGAACTGCCACGAGAGCGTGGGCGTATAGCCCATGCGGTTGAGAAGGAGTTCCATGTAGGCAACAAGCGCCGTTGATACGGCTACCTGGGTAAAAGCTAACCCAAAAAACGAGAAAAAGCCTTTGACCTTTTTCATCTTAAATCCTTGTAAAAATGTTGGGCAGGGCTCACACCCCACCTACCCCTAAATATACATTTTGCCCATTGCGCCCCTTGTCCAAAAGGCACCAAAAACCTTGCGGGACGGGGTAAAAAAAAGAAACGGCACCCGTATGGATGCCGTCCTAAAGGTTTAGCAACGGATTGGAATCCAGAGCTAGATTACTTGACCTCGAAGTAGTAGGTCTGCAGAGTCTTGCCGTCCTGGGAGAACTGGATGATCTGCTTGCCCTTCGGGAGGTTGCCGGTAATCTTGAAGAGGTTTTCGGCGATGTAGGTCACCGTCAGGTCGGTAGCCTTGTTCTTGTCGGCAAACACGCCCTTCTCGTCGCCTTCGAAGCCCTTGCAGTCCTTGTGGTCGGCAACCTTGCCGATGACGGCCGGGTAGGTCTTAGCGATGAGCGGAGTCGTCACGGAAGAAGCATTGCGGTAGAAGACTTCGAGCTTGCCATCAACCACGCGCGGTTCCGGAAGCGGAGTCATCTTGGAGGCATCGGCGGCCGGAGCGGCAGCCTTCTTGCCCTTCTTAGCCTTCTTGCCCTTCTTCTTGTCAGCCTTGGGCGGAACCTTGGCGCCACCAGCCTGCTGCGGGAAGGCGAGACGGTAACCGGCAACGGAAGATTCGCACTGCGTGGACCAGATGACCCACTGGTTCGAAATCTTCGTCGGAGCGTCTTCTCCGCTGATGTAGAGACCCGGATCAACCTGATCGCTGTAGATGTAGAGCGTCAGCTTGGCATTCGGATTTTCTTCGGTCGTGGTGACCATGTTGCGGCTCTTGATGTACTTGGCACGGCCAGCAAGAACTTTGTATGTACCGACGGGGACCTTTTCGAACTTGAACTGGCCCTTGCGGAGTTCCTGCTTGTACTTGTACTTGTCCTTCAGGGTGGAATAGATCGTGGAGTCGATCCAGATGGTCGGCATCTCGAGAGCCTTGCCAGTGAACGCGTCACAGACTTCACCTTCGATGGTGCCGGTCTTTTCGCAACCCGTCATAGCAAAAGCAACCAGGGCTGCAGCACAAATGGTAAGAAGTTTCTTCATCTTTTCCTCGTTAAGTGTTAAACCTTTTCAAGTACAAAAGCCCTCCCGTTAAGGGAGGGCGAAACGCAACTGCGATTAGGCTTCTTCCGCCTTGGCCGGCACGGCCTTGCGGGTCTTGCGCTTTGCACCAGTGATGTTGCCGGCGAAACGCTTGTTGAAGCGGTCGATACGGCCAGCCGTATCCACGCGATGCTGCTTGCCCGTCCAGAACGGATGGGTATCAGCGGTGATTTCCAGGGAAATCACGCTATGTTCAACCCCATCGATAGTCTTCTTTTCGGCGGAAGACTTCGTGGAGCGGGTGATGTATTCTTTACCCGTATTCGCATCGACGAACACGACCGGTTGATAGTTAGGGTGGATACCTTCTTTCATTGTAATAACTTCCTATTGAAGTGAGTTTGAAAGTCCCAAATTTAGACAAATATCGGGATTTTGGCAAGCAGAAAGCGCTTTTTTAGTATTTTTGGGGCATGAAACGATCCATTTTTTCGTTCAAAACCATTGCCGCAGCGTCCCTCGCCATGGCCCTTGTCGCCTGCAAGGGAGAGGCCCCGCAGGCTACGATCGTCGTAATCGACAAGAAAATGCCCCTGCTAGAATGGCCGGACCAGGCCTACGTGGACAACCTGGATTCCGTTCTCGCCCGCGAACCCGTCAAAAAGACGGACAAGAACAAGCCGAGCATTGCCATGAACGCCCACAAGGCCCCCACCTTCATGCTCCCGGGTTCCGTGACGGGCAAGCCCGACGCCCCCAAGTCCCACGCCAAGAAAGGCGGAAATCAAGGGAAAAACGCCTTCTCGGGCGGTTCCAGCGACAACGCCGCGGCCAGCGCCGAGGCCTTCATGGACAAATTCAGCAGGGCGCTCTCCGCCCTCCAGTCCGACCCGTCGAACACCGGACTGTACAAGGTCGTAGAAGCCAAGGATGGCGAAGACCTGTTCAAGCTGCTCCGCCGAACCTACGGTGCCGGTACGCAGAACCTCCCCCGCTTCTACGTTCTCTCTACCCTACAATCAGTAAACCCCGGCGTGATGCTGGAACATCTGAACGCCGGGGATAAAGTCCGAGTACCTAGGATTTAGACTAAAGCACGCCCTTGCTGCTGGGCACGCCCTTCACGTTACGGCTCGG
>CADBLC010000178.1 GCA_902795385.1 Fibrobacter succinogenes
CAACCTGCTCCGCGAATACACGGCGACGGGCCGCGAGGAATACGAGAACCGCGAATTCAAGCGCGATCCGGCCATCTGCATGGACCCGCTCCGTCCGAATTTCGAAAGCCGCCTGAACCGCGTTATCGCGCACATCAACGGCTGCGACGATCCGAACAAGCCGAGCGAAGGCGTCAAGAAGTATTTTGAGATCGAGCGTCACCGTCGTGGCGGCTTCCGTTTTGTGCCGAAATGCAAGATTATCTTCCGTGAGGAATAGCCTAAGCTGATAATCTTCTGATGTATGTTTTTTTAAGAAGAAAAATAAGCAAATCAGAAGATTCACACGGCAAAAAGATGGCTATATTACGGACGTTGAGATTTGGCAGGTGTCTTTAAGGAATCTTTCCATTTTCCCTCTTGGTAAGGTTCTTGCCCTGAAAAATTTCAATATTTTCTCCTTCTTAGGAAAGGTCTCTCGCAAGAGGGGCCTTTCTTTATTTATGTGCCTCGATGGCACATAAATAAAGCTTGTTCTTAGCCTCGGTCATAGCCATGCGAGCATGGCTGCGACTCTCGGCTTGCGAACAAGTCTTTTTACAAGAATCGGGAGTTGTCTACAGCTAACTCTACGGCTCGGAAATGGCAATGCAAGCATTGCCGCTTCGCTCGCCTTACGAATTGGTCTTTTTTTTCAAGAGTCGGGAGTCTGCTGAGTCCTTTACAGCCAATTCTTCGGCTCGGATATGGGCAAGCAAGCTTGCCCGCATCACGGACGCTTACGCGTCATGCTGAACGGCTCGGATATAGAATCGCAAGCGATTCTGCATCTCTCGCCTTGGGGCATACTCGTCTTACGAATAGGTCTTTCTTTACAAGAATCGGGAGTCTGCAGAGTCTTTGTCGGTCGTCTTACGGGCGGCCCTTTTATCCAAAAATCCAGAAAAAGTCTAAGGCGTCAGTTTTTTTTGTCTCGCCCATGTCCAGGCCAACTTGCCCGCGTCATGAACGCTTGTGCGCCATTTTGAGCGGTTTGGATACAGAATTGTAAGCAATTTTACGTCTCTCGCCTTGGATGTGTTCGCCCTACGAAGTTTTTTTTGTTTGTAAGAATTGGGTGAAGGGTTCGTGTCCATTCGAACCTCTGTAATACATTGTATTGATTTTGGTGAAATGTGCAGATGAAGATAAAATAGCGGCATTTTACTTTGTGTAAAAATATGAATACAAATTATTTGCTGTTTATTTTGTTATAAAAATGGAAATATGAAAGTGAATAATAAGTTGTTTGTAACCAAAAGCTAGTAAAAACGCCTTTTTTACCTAGATGTTGGTTGCGTGTAAGTTGTTGAGTATAAACTAGTTGCGTGCGTGTCGATGTAAAAATAACGCAAGGTTATTTTTTTCTTTTTTTTAGAAAAATTCTTTGCAAATTTGTCTGAATGAATATATAAATAAGCTTGTAAGAAATAATTCTTACAAGATAACATGGAGTAATAGAATGAAAAAAGAACTAAGTGTATTCCTTTTGCCGATTTGCATGGTGGCTTGCTCACAGGATACCAGTGTTGGCCAGTCTGCCGACATGAATGCTGCGGTTGATACGGAAGTTTCCAGTAACCTGCCGGTGTTTGCCTTTGGTGAAGATGGTTCTAGGTACGATATTGATATTAAGAGCGGCAAACAGACGAAGAAGGAAATGAACCGTGAACAATTGGTTGTGGCGGATGAAAGTGAATTTGATTCCTTGAAAAGGAAATACCGCGATCAGTTGAATAGCGATGGCGCCAATAAGCTTGCGCAGCCCGTGAACTACTACTGCAAGGCGGAATTGCTCGCAATCAATGAAGACTATAGTGAAGTGGTGACTTCGGATGGCAAAGTCCTTTTGGATGACGCTTCTTTGCTTGCTGGTTGCGTAGATGTTTCGAAGAATGAAACGCTGGCTAAAACGACTACATATACGGATTACCCGAATACGCATACGGTAAATAAGTTCCCATACAAGCTGTATGTGGAAACTGATATGAATAAATGGCCTTATGAATGGTCCGCAACGGGTGTAACTGCTGTTTACGTTTATACTAAACTTCAAGATGGCTCTGTGATTTATGTTCCCCATCAACCTAGGTATGCTGGTATGCATGTTACTATTTTCAAAAAGAGTGCATGTGCGGAACATTTTGCGGGACTGTTCTATTGTGAAGACTTTTATGACAATGTCAATAAGAGCGGGTTAGGCTATTCTAATAATGGTGTGCCAGTGAATGTTTATGATTTTGATGATCAGCATTATGGCAAAAATCAAAATAGGACATATCTCGCTTGGTCTATTGAAACTGATGCTGTTCTTGATTTGGATGCTGGTAGTAGTCTAAAACAATTTGGCGCGATTTCACAGCATGTTGTTGTTGTTGGTCAGGATACGATTTTCTTTAGGACAGGCATGAATGTGACTAAGGAATATGCAGATAAGTTCTATAATAAGTACTTGAGCAGCATTGACCTTCTGTACGGATTCCACTAATGCTCGCTAAACATTAGGCGTAGTAAGACTTATTCCGTATTCTCAAAAAAGGCTCCGCACGGTTGTGCGGAGCTTTTCAATTCGTTTTGAGAATTTTCAGCGTCAGGATGACGGCTTGTTAGCGCCTTCTTTCAGCCATCTCTTTCTTGAGGATGTCCATGACGGCGCCGAGGTCTGCCGGAGCCTTGAACACGGGGTTCGCGAACTTGGAGCAGATGTTCTCGAGCTTCTTTTCGTGGTAGCCCACCTTGAATTCGGTGAACTTGAGGCCGTGTGCCGTGCTGATGACGACCACGTTTTCTTCCTTGTCGATCTTGCCTGCGGCAACGAGCTTTTCGAGGGCGCCGAGGGCTACACCCGTATGCGGGCAGCAGTAGAGGCCGATGCGGTCGCCGCGGTGGGCGGCATTGGCGAGCTCTTCTTCGGTGACGCTTACGACCATGCCGTTCGTCTTCTGGATGGCGCGCACGGCCTTCGGATAGCTGACCGGGTTACCGATCTGGATGGCGCTTGCGAGAGTCTTCTTGGCCTGCATGGGAACGAGCTTGTCGAAGCCGCGTTCGTAAGCCTGGAAGAACGGGTTGGCGTTCTCGGCCTGGGCGACGATGATGCGCGGGATGCGGTCGATAAGGCCCATGGCCTTGCAGTCTTCGAAACCCTTGGCGAGTGCACTCACGTTGCCGAGGTTTCCGCCCGGGATAATCACGGTGTCGGGCACCTTCCAGCCCAATTCCTGGCAGATTTCCGGAGAAATCGTCTTCTGGCCTTCCACGCGGAGGCTGTTCATGGAGTTGGCGAGGTAGATGCGGTTGTCGGCAGTGACCTGCTGCACAATCTTCATGCAACCGTCAAAGTCGGTGTCGAGGGCGAGCACGATGCTGCCGTTAGAAATCGGCTGGATCAGCTGGGCGACGCTCGTCTTGCCGGCGGGCAAGAACACGATGCTCGGGATGCCGGCCTTGGCGCAGTAAGCGCTCAAAGCGGCGGAGGTGTCGCCGGTAGAGGCGCAGGCCACGGCGTCGATTTCGTGAATCTTCTTCTTGATGATGTGGTTCACCTGGCTCACGAGAACCGTCATGCCGAGGTCCTTGAAGCTACCGGTGTGAGAGTTGCCGCAAAGCTTCACCTTGAGGCTTGCGATGCCGAGCTCGCGAGCGAGCGGGGCCGCGTCAAACAGCGGGCTCCAGCCTTCGCGCATCGTGACAATGTCTTCGAGAGGCATGTCGGGGAGCACCATTTCGCGCTTGCTCCAGATACCGCTCATGTCGGCGGGTTCGAAGCTCATGCGGCGTTCGGCAAAGAGCTTCTTCCATTCGTCGGGGCTCTTGCTGGCGAGTGCGGCACGGTCGTGCTCGACTTCCAAAAGGCTTCCGTCCACCTTGCTGCGGTAAATGACGTCGGTCAGCGGGTAGGTGTCGTCGCCGTTGATGTTCCTAAAGTGCGCGTTGAATTGAGACATAATATCCTCTTGTATTTTCGGGCGTAAATATAGAAATTATGGGGATTTTTTTCTATTCTTTTATTACCATGGAACGAGAAAACTTTAAATCCAGACTAGGTTTTATCCTTATCGCTGCCGGATGCGCCATCGGCCTCGGCAACGTTTGGCGTTTTCCCTACATTGCAGGGCAGTACGGCGGTGCGGCATTCGTGCTCCCGTACCTCGGATTCCTGCTGTTTCTCGGGCTCCCCATCCTCATGGCGGAACTCGCGCT
>CADBLC010000179.1 GCA_902795385.1 Fibrobacter succinogenes
TGCCATGCGCTCGGCACGCATATCGCCATCCTCCACGACGGCCGCGTTGCCGCCTGCTGTCTCGATCATGCCGGCCACATCGAACTCGGCAACATCGCCTCGCAACCGCTCCCCGAGATTCTCGAGAGCCCGCTTGCCCGTGAGCTCCGCGAAGCCTTCGCACGCCACGAGCTTCGCCACCCGCTGTGCCAGGCCTGCTCCTACTGCAGGCGATTCAAGTAGCCTCGAACGGAATCCGGTACATAAAAAAGAAGGACGCCCCGAAGGAGCGTCCAATCTTTAAAAGCAACTCAAGCGATTAGTTGCAGCCGCCATACGGGCCGACCTTCATGATGTTGAAGGAACCCGAGCCGCCATCTTCGCCATCTTCGGTACCGGCAAACTTGAACTTGAGAGAAACAAGCTTCGTTTCCGGCTTGGTGACTGCCGTTTCGGCCCATTCAGGCTGTTCGAAATCGGACCAGCGGAAATCTTCCGTAGTTGCAGCAGTTGACTTCGGAAGCACCACGAACGGGTTGGCATAGCCAATCTTCGCATCCATGGAGCCCAAGCCCATTTCAAGGTTGATGGCAATGGTGGACTTGTAAGTCACGCAAATACCCTTAGACGACGTTGCATCGGCACTGAGATTGTCGCTCTTGGAGTAGTTGAAACCGATACCGACATACGGCTTGTACGGGTTTGTTCCGACAACCAGGTCGAAGTCGCCACAGACGCCGCCACAGCTTGCGATAAGGTCGGCAAAGCCATTGGTGCCGTCGACATCTTCACTCCACGTAAAGGTGGACTTACCCTTGTCGCCCTTGTCCGTATAGTAGTACCAGTAGCCACCGCTCTTGTTACCGGTCGGAACCTGACCGTCACCTGCAGTACCGTCCCACAGACCGAGCTTGAACAAGCCGTCGTCTTCATCGATTTCGACTGCGCTGGAGCTCTTCGGGGTAACCCTGGAGCTGCTGGACCTTACGGGATTAGTCATGCTGCTCAAGGCGAGCGAGGAGCTGGAAACAACAACCATGCTAGAGCTGGAAACCAAAGTCAACGCGCTGCTGCTGGACATAAGGAGAGCGCTGCTGTATCCACCCATTGCGGAAGAGAAATTCTGCTGGCCATAGAGGGCAGCAACGGAGTCTGCCACATGCTTGGCGATGGAATCTGCGATTTGCTCCGGCGTACGCGTATCTTGGCCCTGATTTTCGCCACCCTGCTGGGCGGTGTTACCATTATTGCCCCACTGCGGTGCAGCAACGGAGTCACTGGAATCGTTGCAAGCCACCAGAGAGCAGATTGCCAACAGTCCTAGTAATTTTTTCATTTTGTTACCTCATTGTAAAACTTTTTTCTAACCCCTCAAAATATATATTATTTCTAAAAAAAGCAATCATCCAAAAAAAAAGACATTCCGCATTTTCGCATGCGGAATGTGATATAAATCAAAGACTTAGCGATATTTTACTAATTGTAAACTTTATTTTTCATTTTTCTTAGCCTGAAGGGCCTCGATTCGGCGGTCAAGAAGGGCCTCTATTTCGGGAAGAAGCTTCTCCTTGACCCTATCCAGATACAGGCACTGCAACTGAATCATCCTGTCACGATGGCGCCCCGCATGCTCCTGAATCCAGTGGCTCACGGCGGCCTGGCGGTCCTGCATTTTTTCGTGGATACTCTGTTGGATAAACGTACGCTGCACTTCCATATAACGTTGCATATTGAACGGCATACGGTAAGTACGGATAAACTGCTTGAGCATTACCAACAAGGACAAATTCTGTTCCTTGTGTTCATGGAGAAAGCGCTTCAAGTCTTCAAGGTGATCCCTGAAGAACGGGACTATCGCCTTATCGTCAATCTGATAAAGTTCAAGTTCGTCTTTCTTTTTGGTTTCTTCATCAACTGCCATAACCCAAATTTATGTTTTCCGCAGTTATTTTTCAGTGTTCGTCCTCACAAGGAAGGCAAATTCGGCATTTTGCGTGTTCTCCGACACATTCGACGACAAGAACACGCGACCTTCCGTTCCCGGATTCAACCGGTCGGCAGCAGCACCCCTGAAATCCATCAGTTCCGTGACCTCGCACGCCACCATTCCCGACGGCGTCATCAGTTCAAGCGAATCGTCCATGGAGAACGGATTCTTCACGTTTACGACAAATGAATTCGTCGCCGCATCGTAGCGCTGCACCTGCGCACAGACGCAGCCGCCATCGGCCGGGACATGCGTACTTTCGTAATTCTGCGGCAAAGGACCGCGCAAGAATCCGGGCATGAACCCGCGACCGTCTACGCAACTGATAGCACGGCGCGATTCTGCAGGAACAAGTTCCGCAGAGCAAGACGCCCCCGCTACAAGGGCCTCATAGCTTGCATCGATTGCCATACGGTAGGCACGCACCACTTGACTCAAGTAATACACCGACCGCGTACGCCCTTCTATTTTAAAGGAATCCAGGCCGCCCTTCACCAGTTCGGGAACAACGTCCAGGGCGCACAGGTCACGGCTACTCATAAAGTAAGTGCCCCACGTATCCTCGTCTAGCGCGACCGGATCGAGCTCTGGGCGGTCCGTGCGCTGCAGGCTAAAGTTGCCCTCGTGCTCGCGGTAATCTTCGCTTTGAGGTCCGTCGTTGGCATACAGGCGATAAGGCATCCGACAGCTGTTATCGCAGGCGCCCTGGTTCGCATCGCGGTGCGTAACCCAGTTGCTGAGCATACACCGTCCAGACATGGCCATACATACAGCACCATGAACGAACACTTCCAGTTCGAGCCCAGGAACACGTTCCTTTATCTCTAAAATTTCAGATAAACGAAGTTCACGACTCAGTATAATACGGCGCACGCCTAGGTCGTGCCAGAACTGTGCCGTAAGATAGTTCGTAGTATTCGCCTGCACCGAAAGATGGATTTCAGTTTCGGGCGATACCTTGCGGAGCCATCCGACAAAACCCGCATCGGCGACAATCAGCGCATCGGGTTTAAGTTCCAACGCGGCAAGGAGCGCCTTCTGGAAAGGCTCCACCTTCGTGTTTCTTGCTATCACGTTGCTTGTCAGGTAGAACTTCTTGCCGTGTTCATGCGCATAGGCAATTCCTTCGGCAAGGTCGTTCAAATTCTTGAATCCGTTCTCGCGGGAACGGAGGCTAAAGGCGGGCTGTCCCGCATACACGGCGTCTGCACCGTAGGCAAACGCATATTTCATGCGGGTCAAATCACCCGCCGGAGCCAATAGTTCGGGTTTAGTCATCACCACTTGAATCCTGCGCGGAGATACACCTTCCTGTCGTCAATCAAAGTAAGTTCACCCATGAAGCTTACGAACTGTCCTTCGTAACTGAGTGCGGGCGAAAGCGAATACTGCATCTTCGCGCCGTCCAAAAACTTCTTGTGGATTTTCATGTGGTTGTGCGTGGGCGTCGTGTCGTTCAACGCAGAACCGTAATCCGTTCCCTTCCAGAACCACGTATTGTGAAGCGAGGCAAAAATGCGACCGTCGAGGCGCCCGTACAGGGTCCAGTCAATGGTGCGGCTGTTCGGCCCGCCCTGGTTCCCGAGCGGATACCCGAGATTCGCGATTTGCGCCGTATTCTCTTTGAAATGGCTATACACGTACGGTTCCACGCGGGCGTATTCGAAAATCGTACCGGCTTCGAGCCTGTGGCCGGAGAAGTAGAAATCATGGGCAGCCTGCATACCCGCCATCCAGGCCCACTTGGCCTCGATGTTGTCGTTCTTGACAAGGCTAACCGGGGATTCCATGTCGTCGAGGAAGAATTCCGTATAGACACGCGCCATGTTGAACAGGCGGTAGTTGAAGTCGAATGCGAGCGAGCCGTTGTTGGAACTTTCGCTGTAGTTGCCCTTCTCCATAAAGAGCGGCGCCGTAGGCACGAACAGCCAAGGCTTGAGGTTATCGTACTGCACCTGGAGTTCGCTGATACCGAACGTAGCATTCCCGAAGGCAAGCTCGTAGCGGTGGCCGAACACATTGCGGTCGTCCTTGTTCTTGTCGCTCATGCTGTTGTTGTAAATACGCATGTCGCCATAAAAGCTCATCACGCGCAGGGGGCCAATCACAAGGTCCAGGCTCATCATGTTGTACGGGAGCGCAAACTGGTTTAGCGTCAGGTTGTTGTAGTAGCCCGGGCCCCAGTGCATCACGTCGCGGCCAAAGTCGAGGCGGAGCCAGTCATGGTTAAACGCAAAGTGCGTGCGGTAGCGCGCCGCAAAGTGCGTGCGGTAGCGCGCGTAGCTCGTGTATTCCACGCCGGAATTGTTCTCTTCCTTCTGCACTTCGAGGAATTCGCGGTCCCAAGAACGCGGGTACTCGGCAGAATGGCCTTCGCTATAGATGCGGGCATCGAGCACAAAGTCCACCGAATCGGCAAAGCCGCGAACGTAAAGGCCTCCGTCGATTCCCGGCCAAATGGTATCGCCTAAGGTTTCACCGCCACGGTAGTCCATGCCGCCGACGAGACTTGCTGCAATCCCGAAGCGCGGATCCTTCGCGTAAAGGTCCTTCACCTGGGCAATGCAGGCGGTATCGTTCGCTTCGCAGTGAACCGCATGGCCATGTCCCGAAATGGCCGGTCCCTGAACGTTGTCGTAATACAGGAGGGCGTTCGCTTCGGACTCCTGGAAATGCTTGCGGAAGGAGGTATCGCGTCTCGGATAAGACCGTCTGGCGGTGGTATTCGAACAACATTGGAGCCGTCTCGAGAGACCTAAGGTTTCTCGTGTTCTCGGGCCCTAGAACAGGGGATGCGGCATAGGTTCCCGATGCAAGGGAGAGCCCCAGCAGGCACGCAGGCAAGATTACTTTGCTTTTCATCACAGGAATCATTTCATAAATGTAACTTTTTATGGTTCCAGGCTCCACTTTCCGGCGGAAAAAGGTATCTTTTTGATGTATTAACCCCCAAAAGAGGTTGTTATGTTTCGTACCCGCTTTTTAATGGCTTTTGTTTTCGCTTTTATATGCAACCAGGCCGTCGCCCAGGTCGAGTTCCCCCTGGGTTCCGAAGTCGTGAACGTACGCAAGGCACCCTACAACGCAAAGGGTGACGGCAAGACCGATGACACCGAAGCCATCCAGAAGGCCCTGAACGACCATCCGAACGGTGACTACATCATCTACCTGCCCCACGGCATCTACAAGATTACGAATACGCTTACCTGGCCCGAAGGCAAAAAGCCCGAGGATTCCTTCAAGCGCACCATCCTGCAAGGCCAGAGCATGGGCGGAACCATCATCAAGCTCGAGGACAACTGCCAGGGATTCGACAACGCGGACTTCCCCGCTCCCGTCATCATGACCGGCGAAGGCCCGAAGATCAAGCAGAGGAACGCCATCCGCGACCTTACCATCCGTACCGGCAAGGGCAACGCGGGCGCCATAGGCATCCGCTTCAACGCGGGCATCCAGGGCACCATCAACAACGTAAAGGTCCATTCCGGCGACAGCGCTGGCCTCTACGGTATCGACATGGGCTTTACCGAGAACATTGGCCCCCTCCTCCTCAAGAACGTCGAAGTGAACGGCTTTGACGTGGGCGTCCTTACCGGAGGTGCCATGAACGGCATGACACTCGAGCACGTGACGCTCGGCGGGCAGAGAAAGTACGGATACGTGAACGACGGCCAGACAGTAGCCGTGCGCGCCCTGCGCTTCAAGGGCTCCGTACCGGCGGTGTACAACCGCGGTAAAGACGCCTCGATGGTGCTGGTGGACGGCACCCTCGAATACACGCCCCCCAAGAGCGGGAAGGCCAAGGCCACCACCGCCATTATCAACGAAAGCCACCTCTTCGCCCGTTCCATCATGACGAGCAAGTTCCAGACAAAAATCAAGAGCACCAAGAAGGCGTTTGGCGAATCCTTTATAGGCAACGAGATTATCGAATTCGCGACACAGGCAAGCCAGCAGCTTTGCCACAGCCCCAAGCAGTCCATGCGCGTGCCCGTTGCCGAGACTCCCTATTTTGCCGAACAGAAGGCGGACAACTGGATCACCATCGCCGGCGACTACGGCGGAAAGCTGAACACCGGCTCCGACGACGCGAAGGCCATCCAAGACGCTATCGACGACGGCGCCGAGACCATCTACTTCCCGCCCGGAGGCCGCTGGACCATCAACCGCGACATCTACATCCGTAACCGCGTCCGCAGGCTCATCGGTACCGAAGGCCGCATCGACGGCAAGGGAAAATTCATTATCGAGGAAGGCGCGTTCAACGAGCTTACCATCGAACGCTTCTCCGAATTCGGTAACGGCATCATCCAGAAGTCCCGCAGGACCGTCCTCCTCAAGAACATGATGTTCAAGTCGTTCGAATCTGCCGAAGTCGGCACCGGCGACATCTACATGGAAGACGTCTCCGTCGGAACGATCCAGCTCAACTACCAGAAGTTCTGGGGCCGCCAGATTACCATGAGCGGCGACACGAAGGGTCCCAAGATCCAGAACAACGGCGGTACGGTGTGGATTCTCGGCCTTACCGCGCGCGACGGCAACACGATATTGCAGAACTTCAACAAGGGCTTTGCCGAGTTGCTCGGCGTCCACGTGATTGCAAGCGACAAGGCGAAGAACAGGCCGATGTTCATCAACGACAACTCGCACATTTCCATCGCGGGCCTCAAGGAAACGCTCACTCGCGGTAACCCCTTCCCGAAGATTGTCGAGGAATCCCGCCAAGGTTCGGCCATCTACTCGCTGATGGGTGCCGACCAAGAAAAGAACGAGAGCGGCGGCGCGATGGTTACGCTCTATACGGGCTACGCCCCCAAGCAGGGCGCCAACGAGAAGCCGATTGCCAAGTTCGCGAAGGAATTGCTGCTGGTGCAGCCCAACAAGCTCAAGCTTTCCGGCAGCGTCGAAGACGACGGCCGCGGAGATGGGCTCTGCCGCGTTCCCGTGGAATGGAAGAAGGTTTCCGGACCGGGCAAGGCGATGTTCTCCGACAGCATGAGCTACGAGACCGACGTGACGTTCACCGCCAGCGGCAGATACAACGTGACCTTTACCGCGAACGACGGTTACCTGGTCGGTGCGGACACAGGCAAGATTTACGTGTTCGACAAGCGCTACACAACGCTTGACCATACCGGCGACAACATCCCGAGCGGACGCGGCGCCGACACCTGGATTTCGCAGTTCGACAACTACAGCCCGCACAATACCGACGACGCCCTCCGCGTAGCTAACGTCAAGGACCAGGGCGGCAAGATTTACCTGAAGTTCGACCTCTCCGCCTTGCCCGGCCCGCTGTTCGACGCAGCGCTCAAGCTGGAATTCGACACCGACTCCATCAAGAAGCCCGTACAGCTGAACATCTTCGGCCTGAAGGAAACCTCCAAGGACATGAACTTTGGCGAAGAGAGATTGGGCGTTGACTGGCGCGACGACGAACTCACGTGGGAGAACGCTCCCGCCAACATCCGCGACCAGACCGGCGGCCAGTTCAACATCCGCAAGAACTCCGGCGGTGGCGTAGACACCAAGTACGCCGAATTCCTGGGTATCATCACCGTGAACCCGAAGGCACCGCTCGGCGCATTCCTGCGTTCGCCGACACTCACCGAATTCTTCAAACGCAAGCACGAATCCGGACTCTACACGCTAATCCTTACCGCGGTTGAACCCGGCGAGACGTTCGTCAAGTCGAAGCAGGCGGGCAAGAACTTCGCCCCGTCGCTTTACGTAGGCTACTTCAACAACGAGAAGTCCGTAACGGGCGACGCCATGGACGGCGGCTACACGCTCACGAAGGTGAACATCGACATCTACAGCCTGGACTGCGACTTCGACCTGACCGTCGGCTACCCGCAGTTCGTGCAGATTGAAATCCTGAACGAATTCGGGAAGAGAATGCTGGTGGTCGCGGCCCGCGACCTCGCCGGCGAAAAGAAGACGCATTTCAAGTTCAAGGCCATAGCCTTCCCCACCGGGCGCTACACCTTGAAGATTATCGGCGAGGCATTCACCGCCGAACAGAAGTTCTATATCCTCAACTAAAAGGTCAAAAAACATGAATACGAACAAGCTCCTTATTTTGGCCCTTACGGCTGCAGCCTTCTTTGCCGGTTGCAGCGATGAAAAACACACGAATTCCTGGGAAGACGAGAACGATGGCGCAAGCTTCGCCGAGGATTCCTTCAAGTCCAGCTCCTCGCTCTCGACCCGCCTGGACATCGACTATAACGACACGCTGAAGATTGGCGATTCCACGAAGCTCCACCTGGAAATCGCAAGGCTCGACACCATCAAGGGTGACGGGAAGACTACCGTCCAGCTCGCCTGTAGCGAAGGCATGCTCTGCCTCGACACGGCGGCGACCAAGGTATCGCTGTTCCTCGGTGAATTCCCTGCCGGTAGCCGCATTTCCGTTTCGGCAGCGGCGGGNNNTCTTCTCGAACTTCATGCTCCCCGGCAGGTCGACGCTCGCGA
The DNA here is from genome assembly GCA_902795385.1 of Fibrobacter succinogenes. Taxonomy (GTDB): domain Bacteria; phylum Fibrobacterota; class Fibrobacteria; order Fibrobacterales; family Fibrobacteraceae; genus Fibrobacter; species Fibrobacter succinogenes_P. The sequence goes on from CADBLC010000179.1 coordinate 8,447, forward strand.
CGAACGAGTTCATCACCTTCAAGGAAGGATTCTACTACCTCGACCTGGATGCCAAATTCGACCGCACCAGCCAGCTGGAACTCCTGGTCACCGTCGACACCGCCTACTACGACTACATCGGCGACACGACCGAGGTGACTATAGGCCTCAAGGACACGCTGCGCGGGATTTCCATCATCGGCAGCTCGCCCAAGGAAGTCAGCGTCAAGTTCTCTTCCAACACCGGCTACAGCATCGATGTGGTAGCGAAGGGCAAATGGATCAACTCGTTCAGCCTGCTCGAGAAAGACAAGCAGATTGCCGCGGATTCCTCGATTGACGTTCTGCTGCTGCCCGAGGACTCCACCGCATGGACCCTCAAGATCAAGCCACTCAACATAGAGAACTACCTGTCCGGTCCGTTCGCCACGTTCGAGGCCGTCACGAATTCCCGTGAGCTCGGCAAGGGCGAATACCTCGCCTTCCCGGATTCCATCAGCAAGCTCGGCGATGCCCTCGAGGTAGTGCGCGAGCGCAACACGCAGGCCAAGTACTACCTGCGCCAGGAACAGTTCGTATGGCTCGCCGACATGAAGAAGGGCGACTCCATCGACGTGTACCAGGAGATGGTCGGCTACTTTGGCGGCGTGAACAACAAGTCTTACACCATTGTCGACAAGGACGGCAAGGAACTCGGCACAATTTCGTCCATGGAACGCCGCTTCAAGGCCACCCAGGACGGCGCCGTCTACCTCCATTACCTTAGCACCTGCCCCTACCTGAGCAACGACAACGCCGACGAATCCCTCAAATTCGTGACCCGCGTCAGCTACTACGGCGCCCTCAGCTCGTTCTTCTTCAACGACAAGGACAACAGCAACAAGGCCCTGGACACCACCTACATCGTACTCGGCGACACGGTCTACCTGGGCAAGTTCACCTTCAGGAGCGCCATGTCCCGTACCATGACCTCGGGCGCCGGTTCGAGCGTCAAGTGGTTCGTCCCCTGCGAGGACATCGTCCCGCACGACGACGGCAACGGCTTCACGACGGTCCCGGTGTTCAACGTCCAGAACGTCGACTGCACGGACAAGAGCGGGAACCTCCTCACGGAGGGCGAGCAGGAAATATCCTCCTCCAGGCTCATTCCGCTGGATGAATCCGAGGGCGGCACCTTCCGCCTGATTGCCGAAAGCCTCGCAGACCCCCTGAAACGCGACACTTTGGCCATTATCGTCCAGTAAATCTTGAAAAAAGGCCCCAATATTGCTATTATTGGGGCCTAATCTTGCTAGTCGCGCCAAGCTCTGCCAATTAGCAAGCTGAACCAAAGAGCTTCCTCAAAGAGGTAACTATGTCCTCCTTCCGTGGACCAAAAGGTAAAGTAGCGCGCTCCCTCGGAGTCGCCGTTTCTCAGAAGACTCAAAAGGCTCTCGATCGCCGCAACTTCGCGCCCGGCCAGCATGGCCAGAACCGCAAGAAGTCCGCTTCCGTGTACAAGCAGCAGCTCGTCGAAAAGCAGCGTCTTCGCTTCACCTACAACATTTCCGAAGCCCAGCTCGCCAAGGCTTACAAAGAAGCCAACCGTCGCGAAGGCTCTGCCGGTGACAACCTGATGATCTTGCTCGAAACCCGCCTGGACGCTCTCGTCTACCGCATGGGTTTTGCCCGCACCATCTTCGCTGCCCGTCAGTACGTCGCACACGGCCACTTCGCCGTGAACGGTGTCCGCAGCTTCTCCCCCAGCCGCCTCGTGAAGGCCGGCGACGTGATTTCCGTGCGCGAACGTTCCAAGGAACACGTGCAGATCAAGGAAGCCATCGCCAACGCCCCGGCAGCTCCGGAATACCTGACTGTCGACGCCGGCAAGATGGAAGGCACGCTCGTGAAGCTCCCGCTCCGCGAACAGATCCCTGTCCAGCTGCAGGAACA
>CADBLC010000180.1 GCA_902795385.1 Fibrobacter succinogenes
GCACATGTTGGTGATGCTCTCGAAGGCGAGATACGGGTTGATGACCGTAGCACCGTAACCGAGCAGCAAAGCAAAGTGCATCACTTCGCGAACTTCACCAGATTGAACAATCAAACCGATTTCGGGACGCACGCCCGCTTCTACTAGGGCGCGGTTCACGCAAGCCGTCGCGAGGAGCGAAGGTATAGGCACGTAGCCCCAGTCAATGTTCTTGTCCGAAAGCACGATGATATCGTAATGGTCATTCACCGCACGCACGGCATCGCCGGCCAAGTTCTGCAGGGCAGCTTCCAGCACGGAGCCGTCTCCGCCCAGCGGGAACTGCATCTTGAGAACTTTCGCCTTGAACGCCTTGTCACCAATGTTTTCAAAGCGGCGGATTTCATCTTCGGTCACAATCGGACGCGGAATCTTGATAAGGTGCGCCTGCTCCGGAGTTTCTTCGAGGATATTGCCATGGTTTCCGATGTATGTCGTAAGGCTCATCACCAATTCTTCGCGAATCGGGTCGATAGGCGGGTTAGTGACCTGCGCAAACAGCTGCTTGAAGTAGTTGAACAGCGGCTGCGGCTTGTCCGAAAGCACGGCAAGCGCGGCATCGTTACCCATGGAACCGATCGGCTCTGCACCGTTCTTGGCCATCGGTTGCAAAATAATGCTGAGGTCTTCGGCAGAATAGCCGAAGCGCTTCTGCTGTACCAGAATGTCTTCCGGAACGTCGGACGGGTTGATTTCGCTGAAAAGCCCGCGGACGCTCATCTTGTTCTCGGCAACCCAGCGGCGGTACGGCTTGGCGCGAGCTACTTGCGCCTTCATTTCGGCGTTCTTCAAGATACGGTGGTTTTCGAGGTCGAGGTAGATAATCTCGCCGGGTTTCAGACGGCCCTTTTCTTCGACTTCGTCATCGCGGAGGTCGAGCACGCCCGTCTCAGACGCCATCACGAAAAGACCGTCTTTACATAAAGTGTAACGTGCCGGACGGAGGCCGTTGCGGTCGAGAATCGCACCGGCGTTCACACCGTCAGAGAAAGCGACGGCGGCCGGGCCATCCCACGGTTCCATAAGCATGGATTCGTATTCGAAGAAGCCACGCACGTCGCGGCCCAGGTAATGCTTTTTGCCCCAGGCCTGAGGCATGAGCATCATCATCGCATGCGGGAGGCTACGACCCGCTGCGACGAGAAGCTCGAACATGTTGTCAAGGCTGGCCGAGTCGCTCTGGCCCGCCGGAACGAGCGGGAGAAGCTTCTGCAGGTCGTCACCGATAATATCGCTCTTCAGGTGCGGTTCGCGGGCACGCAGGCTGTTGAGGTTGCCGCGCAGCGTATTGATTTCGCCGTTATGAGCGAGGTAGCGGAACGGATGTGCAAGCGGCCAAGTCGGGAAAGTGTTCGTGGAGTAGCGCTGGTGAACGAGCGCAATCGGGGTTTCGAAATCGAGATCGTTCAAGTCCTTGTAGAAGCCTTCAATCTGGCTTGCCAAAAGCAGGCCCTTGTACACGATGCTACGGCGGCTGCAGCTGCAGATATAGAGGCCCTTGCAGGCCTTTTCCATCAGGCGGCGAGCCACATAAAGCTTAATATCGAACGCGCTGTCGGATTCAAAGGCGGAACCGTCAAAAAACGCCTGACGGATATGCGGCAAAGTCTCGCGAGCAGTGCGGCCGATCTTGTCGGCATTCACCGGCACCTCGCGGAAGTTCAACACCGGCATGCCCTCGGCAGCGGCAATCTCCTTGATTTTCGCGTCAAAGGCGCTGGCCTCGAGCGTGTTCTCCACAAAGAACATCGCCACGCCGTAGCGGGCAGGCAGCTCAGGGTTCACCTTGCGGAAAAACTTGTGCGGCATCGAAAGTAAAAGACCCGCACCGTCGCCAGTTTCCGGGTCTCCACCTGCTGCACCGCGGTGCATGAGTCTCTTCAAAACAGTAATGCCCTGCAGCACAATCTGGTGCGAGGCAACATTATTAATATTAGCGACCAGGCCGACACCACAGGCGTCGTGTTCATTCATCGGTATATTTTTGCGAAAGGACTTTGCAAATATCGTGCCAATTTTTGAAAACGGCAGCCAAATATTGAAAATATGGTCAAAAATGTAAAAGATTTGGGCTATAATATGTCGTTTGCCGAAATGGCGACAAATACTGATTTCAAAAATTGTAAATAACGCCTAGTTTTTTACAATAATCGTAAAATGCGGGAAATCCAATATCGAAGGGTTCCCTTTTAATTTTTCAGGCAGCGAACCGACAAAGCGTAAGAAAAAGTTCCATCGAGACGGTAATCTTCAAAGGTTTCGATCTGGAACCCAAATCGTTTTGCTGTTTTTTGTTGGTCGCTTATCCAAAAAAACGCAACGTTACCTTCGTTCCCCATTGTTCCTGAGATCTTCCATCCGGCACCAATTGCAGAAAAGCCGAATTCGTTTGTTCCCGTTGGGGCAGGAGTCGTGCAACCCCTCTGATTACACGAAAAACCGACTGACGATTTCAAGGCCGTCCCTACGGGAGTATCCGTCTGTGAAGCGACATAATCCGCCAAGATATTCCATTCTTTATTCGACGGGATATGCCACCCTATAGGGCAAACGTCCCGATACAATTCATTCTGTGCCGCCATTGCTGTTCCCCGACTATAAAGTCGTCCATAGACTTCGCAATTGGCCGCTTTGTTATTGTAGCAGAAACTTCCATGGATGGCTTTGTAATTTAGATTTTCGGCGAACCATTCTTGATTTCCGATAACAACGGTTTTATAGACTGTCCCGTCACGTTCGTCCTTGAACGAACCATATTGAACATTCGAAGAAAAGATTTGGTCGCGTTCAAAGGTATGCGACAATAAGCCCGTAGTGTCATTATCTAAGGTTTCAACGTTTCCACGATTTTTTATACAGCGGACATGTACGTATTCTGCCTTGGTGACGGTTGCGAGTTGAACCGAGGTTTTCGTCAGATAAAGTATATAGGCATAATTAAAGCGTTCCTCATATTTGGCACTATTGTATTCATTGACACTCCATAATAAATCTCCTCCATAAGAAGTCATTTCAGAAGAATAAGAAAGAGAAATTGGGAAAGCTGTAAATCCATACTTATCAAGCCTGCCTGGGCCCCATCCATGTATGGATTGCAAGCTTGTAGCCACATTATCCTCGCCTTCTTGTGATTTGATAAAATTGATCAATTCCTGCCAGTCCGCATTATTCGGAATATGCCAACCTTCTGGACAAACCCCTTGGTGCTCAAGCCAGATTTCCCTTTCGGAGACTTTGATACTTCGTAGTTGAAAATTTAGGTTCATGGCGGCGGTCCAGCTATACCGGCGTCCATTGCGCTCGCATTCGCTAGCGTATTGTTCACGATTCTGGTTGTCTAAATTACAGCGAGTTTGATTGTACAAATTTTTTACTAGGACGGCATCCGGTTCTCCATTGGTGAACTTTCCGAAATTAAGATTTTCAGCCATCCAAATTTGATTCCCTATTTTCGTAGTCCTGTAGGTTTGGCCGTCACGCGGGTCAGTCATGGTTCCATATTGGTAATCTTTATTTGCGTACTCTTCTTTTGGAAGGATTAAGAAATATCTATCCATATCGAACCACTTCAATTCTGAAGATTCTTTATGACAATAATATGTTCTAGACGTGTCAATAACGCCCTTAGCCTTTTTGCCTACCTCATCACAAACAAGGCCTTCGGTGTTTTCTTCATCCGATATCTCGCTCAAATCTATCCCCGAAGAACTCGAAAGATCGTCTTCGCTTGACGAAGAAGTTTCTGTAGAATTCGAAGAAGACGTTGTTGCAGAGGATGTCGTCGCACTGGAGGAAGATTCTTTCGCCTGTGAACTCGAAGAGCCCGCAGATACGCTAGATGAAGAATTCTCTGTTTTGGAAGAAGAGCTTTTATCCGAAGAAGTTTCTTTTGCGGAAGACGATTCTGCAGTCGACGATGTTTCTGCGGAGCTGGACAAATATTCAATATCTGTATTAGAACTAAGCGATTCTAACTGTTCTGCCCCTGTAGCGGAACTATCGTTATCGCCGCAAGATGCAAGCAACAAGGCAAAGAAAATGCAATAGGAAAGTTTTTTCATCATTTTTAATATAGTAAACGTATCGTTTAACGAAAATTTTATTTATGTTATAACAAGTTATTTGAGGTGTTTATGGATAAGAGTTTCACTTTCGCTTTTGCACTTGCCCTCGCTGCGGCACAGGCGTTCGGTGCCGTGTATTACGTGGCGACCGACGGAAGCGATAGCGCCGCGGGCACGAAGGACAAACCCTTCGCGACGCTCAACAAGGCGAACAAGGTGGTGCAAGCGGGCGACACCGTGTGGATTCGCGGCGGCATCTATGACTTGCACGACACCGTTTTTTACGCACGATACAAGATGACGGCAGGCATCCTGTTGACCGCAAGCGGCGAAAGCGACAACAAGCGTATCCATTACCTTGCCTATCCGGGCGAACGCCCGATTTTTGACGGGGCGAACCTTCCCGTGGCCGAAGGCATAGAGCACAGCGACGGCACGCCCGAAGGGGCCATGTACACATCTCCCATCGTGATTTCGGCGAAGTTCCTTCATTTGAAAGGCTTTGAAGTTCGCAACACGCCCATGAAGCACAATTCCAATTCCGGAATTTTTCTATACGCGAGCAAGCATATATTCTTGGAGGAGATTGACAGCCACCACAATGCGGGCCCGGGATTCTTTGCGAACGACGGCGCCGACGATGGCGGCGGACACATCTTCTTGAATTGCGATGCGCACGACAACTACGATCCCGACGGTTGGCAGGGCGACGGCGAGAATGCCGACGGCTTCGGTGCGCATTACCAGAAACCCGGCCAGGGCGATACGACCAAATTCATCGGATGCCGCTCCTGGTGGAACAGCGACGACGGATTCGACTTCATCAACCAGGAATTCCCCGTGGTGCTGGAAAACTGCTACGCCATGGGAAACGGCTACAGCGACTACGGGCTTGGCAATCCCTCTCACGGAAACGGTCACGGCATCAAGATGGGTGAAAGTACGCTCGGTGGCGGGCGGCATATCATTAAGTTCTGTGTCGCCTGGAAAAACAAGGCCACGGGCTTTTACGCGAACTACACTGGCGTCGGCAGCAAATGGATTAACAATACATCTTATATGAACGAGGACCGTGCCTTCAGCATGGCGTCTACGCTCTTTGATTCTGCGGGCAACCGCCTGGCTGATGTCGCGCCGCTCACGGGCGACAACGCGCACGTGCTCAAGAACAACATCGCTTTCCCGAACAAACTATCACAAATCGGGGAATGCTGGGAGAAGATATCGAGCCAGAACATCGACCACTATGTGGATTGCCCTGCCGGCGAGAACAACACGTGGAACTTGAAGCTCGATTTGACCGAAGACGATTTTATGAGTCTCGACGACCCGAGCATGACCGTGACCGGCAAGGACCTCTCGACGATTCCGGGAATCTTGGGCCCGCGCAATGATGACGGGAGCCTCCCGAACGTGGACTTCCTTAAACTCAAGGAAGGGAGTCGCGCTATTGACAAGGGCGAAGATCTCGGCTTCCCGTTTGCGGGCGAAGCGCCCGACCTCGGTGCATATGAATATGGCATGCCCTCGAGCAGCTCCGTATCATCTTCCAGTTCGGCGGGAACATCGTCGAGTTCGAGCGGGTCGTCGTCCATCGTGATGATGCGCGGTGCCCCTGCAGACATGTCGGGACCGATGAAGGTATTCGACTTGCAAGGGCGCTATTTGGGAATCAAGCGCCCCGAGCAGTTGGACAAAAACCACATTTACATATTCCGTAAAAAATAGACGGATATTTCAAAAATTGAAAAACACCCATTTTTTGTAACGGAGTGAAATTCCGCGATTTCACACAAATTTCGTCGTTTTCTCTTTTGGCACACTTTTTGCAATCCGAACAGCGGATTTTTACAAAAGGAGTTTGCCATGAGCAACGAATACAGGCTTAAAGCCATCAAGGAAATCGCGAGCGAAGCCGCAGGCGAAAACATGCCTGCCACACCCGCAAGTCTCG
>CADBLC010000181.1 GCA_902795385.1 Fibrobacter succinogenes
CTTCCGCCGTGAGGCCCTGCAGGCCTTGAACCTCGACAAGATGAAGAGCGACGGCTATTGCTTCCAGATCGAGACGACGTTCAAGATTTGGAAGAAGGGGCTTCGCGTCAAGGAAATCCCCATCGTCTTTACCGACCGCACCCGCGGAACGTCCAAGATGAGTGGCGGCATTATCTCGGAGGCGTTCTTCCTGGTTCTCAAGCTGAGGTTAGGACTCGCGTAGCGCCCATGTACTCCTGTTCCATCATCATTGTTGCTTATAACTCCTGTGACTTCATCCCGGCGTGTTTGAAGTCGGTCCGCGACGCGTGCGAAGGGATAGATTCCCAGATTATCGTTCTCGATAACGGTTCCGTGGAGCCGATTCTTCCGGAAATCAAGGACTTTTTCCCGGAAGTAGAATGGCTCGATTCCAAGGAGAATCTCGGGTTCGGTAAGGGCTGCAACCTGGCCGAAAAACAGGCGACCAAGCCCTACCTGTTCTTTATCAATCCCGACACGATTATCTCGAAGGATTCGTTCCGCGAGATGCTCAAGTTCATGGACGAGCACCCTGAGGCGGGAACGGTCGGTTGCCGAATCTTGAATGAAGATGGAACGCTCCAGTGGGCGTGCCGAAGGTCTTTCCCGACGCCGATTTCGGCTATTTCCAAGACGATTGGCCTTGCGGCGCTGTTCCCGAAGAGCAAGGTGCTCGCCAGCTACAACATGACGTATGCCGACCCCGACGAGATGATCGAGGTGGACGCGGTCAGTGGTTCGTTCTTCTGCATTCGCAGGGACGTTTACGAAAAGCTGAACGGCTTTGACGAAGACTTCTTCATGTACGGTGAAGACCTCGACCTTTGCTTCCGCACAAAGGAGATGGGGCTCAAGAACTACTACACGCCCGTAACGAACATTCTGCATTTTAAGGGCCAGAGTTGCCGTACACGCCGCTGGAAGTCTTATCTGGACTTCTACAAGGCGATGCTCATCTTTGTGAAAAAGCACAAGGGACTTTACTTTGTTCCAAATTTCCTCGTGTCTTTCGGTATTCTTTTCGCGGCCTTCGTGGGCATGTTCTCGCGTCTTATCCCGAAGTTCTGGAAGATGTTCCTGGATTTGGGCATGATTGCTGTTTGGGCTCTTGTGTTTTTGACCGGTTTGGGAAATGAAGAATCCATTTTTACATCCATTAAGGAATCCATAGGGGTAATAACGACGTTTGAAGACTGGTGGCTTGTCGGCTTGGTCGCTATTATTAATATGGTCTTTCTTATTTTCCGTGGGGAATACACAGAATCCAGCCTCAAGGGCGAAAAGTTCTTGCGGTACCTTGTGCCACTGAACCTTCTTGCCGTTGGGGGGTATGAGGTGTTCCGTTACTTTGCCCAATTTTCTTATGACCCGGGAGACCGTTCTACAATCTATCCCAGTATTGGGTGGTGCGTTTATGTCGTCTGTTCCTGCCTCTTTATCCCGCTTGCGCTCCTGGCCTGGCGCCGCATTGCATTCTGGATAAACTATTTCTACCGCATTTTCGCGAAAAAACGCCACCGTTCCATATTGCTCGGCGGTCGCGAGGATTCCCTCAACAACTGGTTCGATAGCTATAACGTGATTCCGGGCATCGAAATCCTCGGTTGCGTGAGCAACGAACCCGAAAAAATCAGCGAAGTGAACCGCAAGCACCTGCTGGGAAACCTTTCCGAGATGGAATCCATCTGCAACCGCACCGGGTGCCGGGAACTGCTCGTAGTGTCCAATTTTTCGGGTTACAGGGAGCCTTTTGACATCGATTGGCTCGAAAAACTCAAATTAAGGGTGTTTTTGCTCATTGGAAACGGGAAAAACGGTAATTTTTCGCTTATAGACCTTAAATATCTGCATTAAAATAGGGGGAATATTTCCCCTTTTTCAAAAATTGAGCTATTTTTACTTTATAGTCTAAGTGGTTGATTATAAAGGTCTTATGTTCGATACTAAACTTTTGGATATTCTGTGTTGCCCCGAAACGCGGGGTGCCTTGAAGCTTGCAGACGACGCCTGCCTGGCGTCCCTTAACGAATCCATTGCGGCTGGCACCCTGGCGAACGTGGCCGGTGAAAAGATTTCGGAAAAACTGGAAGAAGCCCTTGTTACCGAAGATGGTAGCAGGGTCTATCCTGTGCGCGAGGGCATTCCCGTTTTACTGTCCGATGAGGCAATCATTCTTCCGTCGAGGGCATAATGGCAACAGCGTTGTTGGATTCCCTAAAAAAGAGCATTGGTAAGAAAAAGAGCAATTCCCAGGCGTTTGCCTGGCTTGCCGACCTGGAACGTGAATCGGGCGACCTCAATACCGCCCTGGAGCGCGTTGACGGCGGCCTGACTCTTTACCCGAGCGATGTCCCCGCGATGCTCGTCCGCTCCACGATCCTTTTCCAGAAGGGCGATTTCGAGGGCTGCATCACGGAATGCGAACGCGTGCTCAAGTACGACCCGTTCTGCCTTTCGGCGCAAAAACGCATGGGCGATGCCTACGAACAGCTGGGCAACGAGAACGAGCGCAACAAGTGCTACCGCCGTGTCCACGACATGGACCCGCTCGATACGTTCTGGAAAGAGGAATACGACCACGTCGAGGAGACCGTTGTTGCCGCTGCGGCTGCTGCCGCCATGAGCGATAGCGATTTCGCGATGCCTGACGACTTTACGATGGATGCCTCCGCCGCTCCGCAAGCCGCCGAAACGGCGACGGCCGAACCGGCTGCCGAATCCGCGACAGAACCTGCGGCTACCGATGCCGCTACCGACGCTTCCGATGAGGAAGACCCGTTTGCCGCCTTTGCCTCGCTGGCTGCTACGCAGGACAGTGGGGAAGAATCCGCCATGGACAGCCTCCAGTCCTCGCTCGATTCTGCCATGCAGGACTTCTTGAACGACGAACCGTCTGCGCCGGAAGTGTTCCCGGCCGACGAGGAAGTCTCTGGCGACGATGTGGGCTCCGCCCTCAGCGACATGTTCGGTGACGACGACGACCTTGAACCGGAAGCCCCGGTATCTCCGTTTGCGAAGCTTGACCTGCCTTCTTCGATCGATGAACCTGCGCCTGCCGAGGATTCTTCGGCAAAGAGCGTCTTTGGCCAGGAAGCCGAAGAAGACAAGCCCCAGAGCGTGGACAGCGCGTTCAACGATATCTTTGGCGAAGACGAACTTCCCGAGGAAAAGCCTCAGGTTGCTGCTGCCGAAGAAGACAAGCCTCAGAGCGTGGACAGCGCCTTTAACGACATCTTTGGCGAAGACGAACTCCCTGAGGAAAAGCCGCAGCCGGCTGCTAGTGCCGACTCTCTGTTCGAAAAGTCTTCCGAGTCGTCCATGTTCGAGAAGTCCGCGGATAGCCTGGAGCTTCCGTCCGATGACTTTGAACTTCCGGCTGCCGATGAAGCTCCCGCCGTTACGGGCAACGCCGACTCGCTGTTTGAAAAATCTTCCGAGAGCTCCCTGTTCGAAAAGTCTGCCGAAGACTTCGAACTCCCGGCCGAAGACTCCGCTCCTGCTGCGGATGTTGCTCCGGCTGTTACGGGCAATGCCGATTCGCTGTTCGAAAAGTCTGCTGAAGACTTCGAACTTCCGGCTGTCGAGGAACTCCCTGCCGCTACCGAGGATCCGGCCGACGACAAGCCCTTCAGTGTGGACAGCGCGTTCGATGCGCTCTTTGGTGAAGACGACCTTCCCGAAGAAAAGCCCCAGACTGCGGAAGCCGAACCTGTACAGCAATCGAGCGAATCCCTTGCCGAACAGGTGACGCAGGCTGAAGACGAACTGAGCATGCCTGCGGCAGAACCTGCCAAGGAACAGACCGACGATTTCGCGAAGGAAACTGGCGCCGCGCTCAACAGCATTTTCGGTGAAGACGACGATCTCGATATTCCCGAATCCAAGCCTGCCGTTAGTGAAGCTCCCTCGCAAGAAGATACCGGTGCCGCAATTGAGGAAGAATCCTTGCAGAAGGCTTCCATCGAGGCCGATATTGACAAGTCTTTCAGTACTTTGTTCGGTGAAGACGACCTTCCCGAAGACGGCCCTGCCGCAAAGACGGATGCCGCACCCGCTGCAGCCCAGGCGCCTGCCGACGAAACTCTCGCCGACGCCGCTCCCGCTCCCGTAGAGACCGAATCTCTCGAGAAGGCCGTGGACGGTGCCTTCAAGGGCCTGTTCGATGCCGACGACGAGTTGCCCGAGGAACATCCTGCTGGCAACAAGGGCGTTGACTTCCTGATGTCCGGCGATTCGGACGACGAAGTTTCTTCGGGCCTCATCAAGGATCCGACCGCACCGCTGGACCGCGGTCCTGCCGAACTGGACGAGAGCCTCAACACGAGAACTCTTGCCGAAATCTATTTCGAACAGGGCTTGGTAGACAAGGCCTTGGATATCTACGAGGACCTTGCCCGCAAGGAACCCGAGAATGCAGAAATCATGAACCGCCTGATGGAAGTCGAGAAGGCTTACCGCGAAAAGTTCGGAGGCGAATCGAATGGCTGAGTTGAAGATTGAACAGCTCCTGCGTGCGATGGTCGACCATAAGGCGTCCGACTTGCACATCAGGACGGGCGTTCCGCCGATTTACCGCATCAATGGTTCGTTGACCAAGATTTTTGATACGCGTGTCGACCCTGGCATGATGGATTCCTTCTTGGACGACATCATGAACCGCGACCAGAAGCTGCGTTTTGAACAAAATAAGGAATGCGACTTTGCCGTGGGTGCCCGCGACATGGGCCGTTTCCGTGTGAACGTTTTCCGCCAGCGCGGTACGATTGCCGTGGTGATTCGTCATATCAAGGCGAAAATCCCCGCATTCGAGGAACTTCACCTGCCCGAAATTATCCGTGACATGGCCTTGACCCGCCGTGGCCTGGTGCTTGTGACGGGAACGACCGGTTCCGGAAAGTCTACGACGCTTGCTTCCATGCTGGATTACATCAACCAGCGCGAAGCCGTCAACATCATTACCGTTGAAGACCCTATCGAATACCTTTACAGGGACGAAAAGGCCATCATTTCGCAGCGCGAAATCGGCGTGGATACGCTTTCGTATGCGAACGCCCTGCGTGCCGCTCTCCGTCAGGACCCGGACGTGCTCCTCGTGGGCGAAATCCGTGACCTCGAGACGATGCAGATTGCGCTTACCGCTGCCGATACGGGCCACATGGTGTTCGCGACTATCCATACGACGAACGCTACCGAAACTATCCAGCGTGTGCTTTCCATGTACCCGCCGCACCAGCACGACGAAATCCGCCTGCTCTTGGCCGAAGTCCTCGCGGGCATTATTTCGCTGCGCCTGTTGCCGACTGCCGATGGGCAGGGACGTGTGCCGGCCGCCGAAGTGCTTGTGAACACGGCTGCCATCAAGGAATACATCCGCGACAAGGACAAGCTCGAACTTGTGGAACAGGCGATTGCCGAAGGCCATATGCAGTATCACAGCCAGACGTTCGACCAGGCCTTGCTGAATCTTTACCAGAGTGGACAGATTACGCTCGAGACCGCGATGAACGCCGCGACGAACAAGGACGATTTCGACCTCAAGATTCGCGGTATTTCCGGTACTTCCGACCGCGGCTGGATGTAATCATTCTTACCGCTTTTCGAGATGCCCGCGTCAATGCGGGCATCTTTCGTATACGAACGGGTTGTGGTCACCTTGCACCTTGAATATGCGGCGGTCACGTTCGCATTCCTTTTCGGTGACGGGGTACATCTTGTCCCAGGCTTCAAAGAGTTTGCGGTCTTGATTCGACAGCTTTACGCCGTACGTTTTTTCCATGTAAAAGCTCGCGCGGGCGACAATGCCGCGGGCCTCTTCGCGGGGCTGCGCCTTCTTTCCCTTGAAGTCTACGATGGTCTTGCAGTTGCCGTACATGGGCTCGGGATCGTTTGTCCACTGGCTGTACATGAAGTTATTGCGGTCTCCGTTCACCTCGCCGATGGCGGGCCACAGGTTGTGCATGTCGCCTTCCATCAGCTTGAACGTGGTGTCGTTCGCACTGCAGTTCTTGCGCCCGCCGTCTTTCCAGCAGGGGCGAAAGTGCCCCATGTTGTGTGCGGTCACCATGTGCTCCCACTCGATTTTTTCGGCGCGCTTGAAACTCTTGCGCTTGGGATTGTCGCGTGGCTTAAAGTCGCAACTCGAAAAGTCGACGCTCTTTTTGTCGTCGTATTTGCAGCCGCAGTAGAGAGTCTCCTGCAGTTCGCCGTAGTACACGCGCCGTAGCTGCTTGCTCGCGTCGCGGTAGTTGTAGTGCTGCGGGGCGGCCTCGGGGTCGACGCGCGCTTCGGAGAACGTCGCGAAGAATGCGGTGAAGGCAAACGCGATAATGGTGGCACGGCGCATTGGCTTGATGGCGTTAAACATATAGGCAATAAAGAAGTGTAAAGAGGTTGATGAAAATAATAGCAATCATCATCAATCATCAATTATCAATTGTCAATTACCTTACACCCCACATTGCTATATTTGGCCCATGCAAACTGCCGGTATGGAATACCTTGAGTCGCGCCTGATGTTCGGGATGGTTCCCGGACTCGAATCGACGCGCAGGCTTTGCGAGGCGCTTGGAAACCCGCAAGAAAAATTCAAGACGATTCATGTGGTTGGCACTAACGGCAAGGGCTCCACGAGTTACTACCTCGCGGGCATTCTGCAGGCGCACGGCTACACGACGGGTCTCTTTACGAGTCCGCACCTAGTGAGCCTTCGGGAACGCATCCGCGTAAACGACAAGCCGATTCCCGAAGCCGATTTGGAACGCCTCCTGCTCGCGGTCAAAAATGCCGCGGAGCGTGAACGCATCGAGCCCACGTTTTTCGAGGTGCTGACGCTTGTCGCGTTCCTCTATTACGCGGAGCAGGGCGTGGACGTGGTGTCGATGGAAGCAGGCATGGGCGGGCGCCTGGACAGTACCGCGATTGCTTGCGGTGGCATTGTGGTGTTGACGAGCGTGGGGCTTGAACATACCGAGGTGCTGGGCCCTACCGAAGAGGCGATTCTCAAGGAAAAAATGGCGGTTGCCGATGCCGGAGGCGATGTTGCTCACAAGATTTTCATTGTCGGGGGCGTTTCGGACAAGCTAAAGGCCGAGGCGCAGGCTTTTGCCGACGCCCGCGGTGCCGCTTGCGAGTTCCCGCAGGTACGTCGCGGTGTCGAACTCCCGAATCTCGGACGCCACTATGTCGAGAACGCGAGCCTTTCGCTTGCGGCGGCGGAGCTGTTCATCGCCCGCGATAATCGATTTGCGTATAACGACGCGCTTGCGCTTGCGACGCTCAAGACGCGTTCCTGGGCGGGCCGCATGCAAACGCTCCGCGGTCCGGACGGCAATGTGCGCATCATATTGGACGGGGCGCACAATTCCCATGCGGTGCGTCGCCTTGTCGAGACCTTGGACGAATATTATCCCGGTCAAAGATTCCATTGCCTGTTTGGAGCGCTCAAGGACAAGGATGTGGGCGAGATGCTTGCCTTAATGGCCCCGCATGTTTCGCACTGGCATGTCACAAAGACTCCGTACCCCAGGTTCCGCGAACTTGACGACGTATGCGCCGAGCTCTCGAAAGCCGGGGGCGTCGTGGAGAGCGCGGAAGAACTTTCTCGCGGGTATGTCGACAAGATTCTCTCGGGGTTGCATGCTGATGGCAACTCGCCGCTCCTGATTACGGGCAGCCTCTACATGATTGGCGCCTGCGTCGAGATGCTGAAGGATGATTTTGCGGAACTAGCCTTTTTC
>CADBLC010000182.1 GCA_902795385.1 Fibrobacter succinogenes
CGAATACAGCGAAGAGACTGTGGAACAGCTAGTGCTGCCGCAGATCCTCGCGAACGCCTGCGACAAGTTCGACGGGCTCGACATTCTGCCCGAATGGTATTTCTCGCCCAAGCGTTTCTTGGACGGTGCCATCAATACCGCCGACGAGACGGTGAGCATCCACCACTTCGGTAGCAACTGGCGCCCGGAGAATGTACGCGAGTGCATCAACCAGCGCCAGAAAATTTTCCAGAAGTACCCGCGCCCCGTCGCGGAAGTCCTCGCCTTCCCCTTCACCATCTGGAGCAACCTCAAGACCGTCGGTCCCGTTGTCGCCATGAAGAGGTTGTTCTCCAAGTAATTCTTCCGCGCGGATATTCCTAGTTAGTTTATAAAAAAAACGCCTAGCGATTAAGCCAGGCGTCTTTCAATTTTGAACAAACGAAACTATGCTTCAGCCGGGGCTTCCGGAGCAGCTTCTGCAGCGGGTGCTTCAGGAGCAGCTTCAGCGGCCGGAGCTTCAGCCGGGGCGGCCTTCGGAGGGAGGAGCGCCTTCATGGAAAGCTTCACCTTGCCCTTCGGGTCGACACCGAGGCAGAGCACTTCGACTTCGTCACCGACGTGAACAACGTCTTCGACCTTATCGACACGGTGGTCGGCAAGTTCGGAGATGTGCACGAGACCGTCGCGACCCGGGAGGATTTCGACGAATGCGCCAAACGGCTGGATCGTCTTGACCTTGCCCTTGTACTTGCGGCCCGGTTCGGGTTCGGCAGTGAGTTCTTCGATCATGCGGCGGCAAACTGCAGCGGCCTTGCCACTCGGAGCGGCAATGTCGATGTTGCCATCGTCGTCGATGTTGATGGTGCAACCCGTCTGAGACTGCATACCCTTGATCACGGAGCCACCGGAACCGATGACGTCGCGGATCTTGTTGGTCGGGATGCGCATCTTGATCATGGTCGGAGCCTTCTCGGAAACCTTCGGACGCGGAGCGGCGAGGCCGAGTTCAGCCATCTTGCCGAGGATGTGCAGGCGGCCTTGGCGTGCCTGTTCCAGAGCTTCACGCATGAGTTCCGGCGTAATGCCGCGGATCTTGATATCCATCTGGAAGGCAGTGATACCTTCGGCAGTACCCGTCACCTTGAAGTCCATATCGCCGAGGTGGTCTTCCGTACCGGTGATGTCGGTCAAGATCTTGATCTTGCCGCCTTCCTTGACGGAACCCTTTTCGGAGATGAGGCCCATGGCGACACCTGCGACCGGAGCCTTGATAGGAACGCCAGCGTCCATCAAGCTGAGGCAGCCACCGCAAACAGAGGCCATGGAAGAAGAACCGTTGGATTCCTGAATTTCGGAAACCACGCGGATGGTGTACGGGAAGTCTTCCGGAAGCGGAAGAACGGCAGCGAGAGAACGTTCGGCGAGGTGGCCGTGACCGATTTCGCGGCGGCTCATGCCGAGGCGCTTGCATTCACCCACGCAGTACGGCGGGAAGTTGTAATGCAGCATGTAGCTCTTGGAGCCTTCGCCCTGCAGGCTTTCGTAGCGCTGTTCGTCGGCCTTGGAGCCGAGCGTGCAGACCACGAGACCCTGGGTTTCACCGCGCTGGAAGATCGCAGAACCGTGAGCGCTCGGGAGAACGCCGAGTTCGATTTCGATCGGGCGGACTTCGGTCGTAGTACGGCCGTCGAGGCGCACGTCTTCGTTCAGGATCATTTCGCGCATGGCAGTGCGTTCGTAGTCGCTGAAGATTGCCTTAGCGTCTGCAACGAGAGCAGGATCCTGTTCTTCGTCCTTGCCAATGATGGCGAGAATGCGTTCGTCTTCGAGCATCTTCGCGCAGAGGTCTGCCATAGCCGGATAGAAGTCGGTCTTCACCATATTGGAGTGGACGTCCTTGTTCAGTTCGTCCCACACGACTTCCTTCACCGTGGCGAGAAGCTTTTCGTGGGCTTCGCCAACGTGCTGCGGCTTGAGTTCCATCTTGGGCTTAGCGCAGCGGTCCACCAGTTCCTGTTGGGCCTTGCACATGAGCTTGATGGCTTCGTGACCGGCGAGAATTGCGTTAATCATCGTGTCTTCGGACACTTCGTAGGCACCGCCTTCCACCATGCAGACGGAATCTTCGGTACCGGCGACCACCAGGTCCAGATCGGCGCAGGCCATCTGTTCGTAGGTGGGCATCACGATGTTCTGTCCATCGACCACAGCCACGCGTACGGCGGCAACCTGCTGTTCGAAGGGCAGTTCGGAAAGACCGATAGAGAGGGATGCTGCGGACACGCCGAGCACATCCGGTGCGAACTTGCGGTCAGCAGAAAGAACCTGCACGATCACCTGGACTTCGCGCGTGAAGTTCTCGGGGAACATCGGGCGAATCGGGCGGTCGATGATACGGGCAGAAAGAGTTTCCTCGTCGCTGGGGCGTCCGGCTTCGCGCTTATTGTAGCCGCCCGGGAGGCGACCAGCAGCGTAGGCCTTTTCGCGATATTCGACAGTCAGCGGGAAGAAATCGCCTTCCTTCTCTTCGCCGTAGCAGACAGTAGAGAGCACGAATGCATCGCCCATCTTGGCGACTGCAGCTCCGCGAGCCTGCTTGGCAATACGGCCCGTCTCAAACGTGATGACACGGCCATCCGGAAGCGTAACGGACACTTCCTTCGGGTCGAGCATCTTGCCGTATTTTTGATGGTATGCGTCAATAGACATAGATTATCTCCAGTCCGCAGATTAGCCGCGGAGACCGAGTTCCTTGATGAGAGCACGCTGGGCAAGAATATCCTGCTCACCGTAGTACTTGAGGAGGTTGCGGCGCTTGGCAACCATGGCAGACAGACCACGGAGGGAGTGGAAATCCTTCTTGTGGCTCTTGATGTGTTCCGTCAGATTCTTGATCTTTTCCGTGAGGATTGCGATCTGGACGCGGACGTTACCGGTGTCCTTTTCGTTTGCACCAAACTTGGCGGTGAGTTCTGCAGCTTTTTCTTTAGTGATAGTAGCCATTATAGCCATTCCTTTTTTTGATTGTTGTTTCATTACATGTTTTTGTCCGAGTTTCCCTGCTCTTGCACCAGTGGAATTGGCGAATCTGGTCACAGGACCCAGTCAAAAATGCAATTTGAGCGTATATATAGAAAATAGACGGGCGGTAAAAGGCGAAATACAAAAGAGAAACAATGATTTTCGGGCAAAAAAAGCCCCTAATCGCAAGAAAAGGGGCTTTTTAGGGCCAAATATCAGTCTCTAACGCAACGGATACCGAATGCTGCACGAGAATCGGTGGCTGCACCCTCAATATAGTTTCGATCGATATTGAAGTAATAAACGACGGAGTTCTCGGGATACTTATTTTGAATCCATAAATAAGCATAGTAGCCAGCCTCCTCATAATTACCATCACGATCCCTTTCGCCATTAGGCAACATAGAAAAGCCAAAATCATCCGTACCATTGCCACCATCGAGCCACCCTGTCCGCGATTTCAGCGGCAAAGTCTCTCGTCCAACATTTATAAACAAGGCGGACCATTCTTCGTCCGTTGAAATATGCCAACCTTCGGGACATACTCCGCGAATAATGCCTGTTTTCGAGCAAGTATTCCCATAGCCACCATATCCGCACCCCTTTCCTCCGGCAGAGAATTTTGCAACACTGTCCAAGGCTGCTGACCATATATACAAGCGGCCATATTTGGTACAGTAACTTGCGGTATCATTATAGCAATAGCTGGATGTATCCTTGGCAGTTCCTTGATACGTTCTTTGATAATACCGGTAATTCAAGTTCTTCGCCATCCAAATATCGTTTCCAATCCTGACAATGGGATATTGCTGATTGTCGCGGGTATCCTTCAACACCATCCTTAGCCAAGAATAATTATATGAATTACTCTCAGGATTGTCACAATAGTATTTCACACCGCTCAACGTAAGCGTATCCTTTTTCGTAGTTGAGTTGCACGTTCCGGGCTTATTATAAAGATATGTTGATCTCGAAACTCCTTTCCACGTCAAATTTGTACATTGATAATAGCTCCAGACAATTCCTCCAGATCCGTCACGACTATACGCAACATATTCTCCCTCCATTGCAGACGTACACACACCTATCAAATTTTCGGTGGCAGTCGCCTTGCGCCAACTTC
>CADBLC010000183.1 GCA_902795385.1 Fibrobacter succinogenes
CGCACCGCCAGGGTCACAATCTGTGCCCCCGCATCGCGCACCGCGGCTTCAATGAGTTTCAAAGAATACTTGCCAGAACCAAGAATGAAGCGGGATGTAAATTCATGACCGCCAATAACGAGTTTATCGTCCATAAAGCCTTCTTTTTTGCGAACGTAAATATAAAAAAAAGATCCCCGACCAAGTCGGGGATGACATGAAAAGGCGATGCCGGGACTATGCCCGGCATGACAATCGTGCAGGTCTACTCCAGCCCGAGAACCAGGCGGATAGCAGTCAGCGCCTGATGGGCGGCGCAAAGCATCACGCGCGGCGCAATCAAGCCAATTCCGTCATTCACGTCGCTCTTGCCGTCGCCGCAAACAAAAAAGCGCTTGGTCACCTTGCGGGCCGTAATCGAATTGCCGCTATCAAAACCCGCCATCCCGGAAGCGGCGACCAAATACTTCTCCGGCATCGTCTCGAGAACCGCATTCACGAGCATCGCCTTCGCCTCGGCATTGTCGAACGCCTCGCAAACCACATCGGCCTTGGCAAGCAACGCGGAAACGTTCTCTTCAGCCACCTTCTCAAAATGCGTTTCGTATTCCGTGTACGGGGCAATCTCTTTCAGGTTCGAGAGAAGCGCCTCGGGCTTCGGGAGCCCCACCTGGCAAGCCTTGTACTGCTGGCGATGAAGGTTCGTGACATCGACCCTGTCAAAATCTACCAGAATCAACTTCCCTACCCCAGCTCTTGCCAAGGAAATCGCGATATTCGATCCGAGCCCGCCCAAGCCGCAAACAGCCACTGTCGCCGCCTGTAGCTTGCGCACGACATCAACGCCCTGCCGCTTCTCAAGCGCGGCAAGCATTTCTTCACGCGAAGGTATCCCGGCGAACGGTTCCATCACCCGCCACCTACAAAGTTCACGACCTCGACCACGTCGCCATCGGCAAGCACCGTCTCGGCATACTTCGACTTCGGAACAATCTCCTCGTTCCGTTCTACGGCAATGCGCACGGTATTGTACCCCGCCTCGGCAAGATATTCGGCAACGGTCTTCCCCGCCGCATCGACACTCTGTCCATTAACAGTAAGCATACCGCAAATATAGGAAAGTTACCGAGCCGCATTCGTATTTTCTTTACAATACAAAAGAAATACATTGTATACCATTTTTCTTATATTTTCAGCCTAGAAAGGAGCTCCTTCAACATGAAAAAATACTCTCACGCCTGGATTGCCTTCATGGCAATCAAACGACTGGAAGTCATCGCCACCTCTACCGACGAAAAAGTCATCAATAATGTCAGCGAAAAAGTGCGCACCGAGGCAAAAGCCCTGGTCAAATGGTTCAAGAACTACCGTGACTTCGTAATCAAGGGAGCCTGGTACCCGGACGACGTGTTCAAGGACATGGCGACAAGCCACATCGTAAAGTACACCCCCACCGATGAAGGCACATACAACAAGTTCGGTTCGTTGCCCTCGACGCACAGCATTTACACCAAGATGTCGAAGGAATCCACCCTCCTGAGCAAGCCCTACAACATAGAAGGCGGAAACTGCGCCGACCGCTGCGAAGCCATTTCGCACAGCATCATCGACAATTTCAAGATGCTCAACCGCGAAGAAAAGGGATGCCCCATAGCCACCTCCGGTAACCACATCGCCATGCGGTTCTTTATCCTGAGCCACTACATTGCCGACTGCCACATGCCCCTGCATTGCGACAGTCGCCCGTTCTCCGACGGCAAGGGCATCCACGGCGGTATCGAGAAAAAATGGGAAGACGCCATCAGCAAGGCCTACAAGATTGACAAGGACAACAACCGCTTTTTCTACGACCCGGACGGCTATCCGCTCCCCCTCAACGCCTCGTCTTTCACGACGAACGTAGAGAACGACATCGCTACACGAAAGTACATGCACGGCTGGGGCGGCAAGAACAACAACGTTTGGGACTACATGAGCGCCGTATCTCAGTACTCCTACCTGTTCTCGTATTTCTTGATTCCCGAAACCTTCGACAATACGACGACCATGAAGGTTTTCGAGACCGATACCGAATGGGGCCGCTATTTCGAGATGTACAGCGCCATGATTTTTAGCGACGCCATTGATTCCATAGCCCGTATCTGGCTACACATCTGGATTAAGTATAAAGACTGGGCTAAAGCCTAGAACATCACCCTGTACGGGATTTGCTTGTCGAAGCGACGGCCCTTGAGGTCGCGGTAACCCTTACCCGGCGAGAGCAAATCATCGCGGAATACGGCCGGACGCGCGGAATTCCGGATTGACGTTATCGTCGTATCTTTCACGCCTTCGTCGAACTTGATATTGCCTACAAGAGTTTCGCCGCCGAGGCCTTCCGCCGTCAGGTAGAAGTCTTGCACACCCTTGAGTTCCGGCAGGTTGGTGCACCGCACGTCAATCCACTTGCTCGCGTCACCCGCCGAGGGCAATTCGCACTTGGAAATCACATCGCCCTTCTTGCTTTCCTTACGCAGCGAGAGCGTACCGCCGGCGCCGTTCTTCACCTGCACAAGCACGCCCGGGCCCACGATGGAATCCGTAATCACGTTCTCGAAAATCGCGTAGCCGCCATCCTTGATGGCGAACTCGTCCTTGTCCGTCAAACGCACGCGGATGCCGTTGTCAAAGCCGTTCGCGGGAATCGTGTCGCGGATAATGCGCAAGAAGTCGAGACGGTCGAGCTCCGCATAATGCTTGCCCTTCGTAATCTCGATAAAGTTCGAGCCGCGTTTGAGTTTCGTGGGGATGTACACCACCGACTTCTCGGGGAATTCGCTCCACGCGCCCGTCAACGGCAACTCAATTTCCTGCTTCTTGCCGTTGATGCTCACAAAGTGAGAACTTCCGTTTGCGCCGTCTTCGGTCCAGTTGTTGTCGTAGCGGTAACGGATAAGGTAATCGCCCGCCTGCGGAATAATCATCGGCAAGCGAATCTTGCTGTCTTCGTAGTTGATGTAGGCGCAGAACTCGCCGTTAGACGCCTTGGAACTGCTCGAAATATCCACATGCGTCAAGGCTCCGTGTTCCGCCTCGGCGCTCAGGTAACGCCCGAGGAACGGTTGCCCCAGTTCCGGCCATCCGTCGTCGGTATAGACGATATCGCGGACCTGGATGTAGGAATTTCCGCCATCGTTCTTGTCGTAGTAATGATTCACAAAGCGCTGGCGGTTCACGTCCTGGAACGCTTCGCCGCCCGCAGGCCCGTAGTAGCGCCCGTAACGACTCAACAAGATTGTGCCACCGCCATCCAGCAGTTTCTTGCCCGACTTGTCGACATAGCCGCTCGTAATCGACTTGGAGCGCCCCACCGTCGTCTTGTAAGAATTGTTCTCGAGGTCCGCGCCCTTCTTGCAGCAGTTATCCCACGCCGTAAACAGGTAGTAATAGCCGTTATGCTCGATAAGGCTTGCGCCCTCGATTCCCGCACCGCCACGGTTCGCGATGTTGATCATCTTTGCACCGTCTTTCACCTTGCCTGTTTCTTCGTTCAGTTCCAGAATATGGATGCCCGTGCCCCACGAACCGAATGCCATCCAGACCTTACCATCGTTGTCCTTCAGCACTGCCGCGTCAATCGCGTTGTACGAATCGCTCTTGACCGTGTGAATCACCTCGCCCATGTCCGTCCAGCCATAATCCGGCTTGGTCGGGTCAATTTCCTTGCTCGCCATGAAGCCCATGCCCGACGAGCGAATGCCCATCTCGGAACCGCAATAGTACATGCGGTACTCGCCGCCAATGTAATGGATATCCGGCGCCCAGATGTCAATCATGTTCGGCGCGTACTTGTAAAGCCACCTCGAAAATTCAGGCATGGCGGGCTCGCCATTCTTCCAGTTCAGCGCATCTTCGGAAAACTGCATGAGCATGTGGTTGTCCGTCGTCGCGAGCGCGTAGCCGTCCTCGTAACGGATAATATCCGGGTCATGCCCCGCCCAGCGGGTCTCCTTCGCGTACCAATTAGCCGCAAAAGCCTGCCCCGCCATCAGTGCAGAAAGTGCAAAAACCACGTTGACTCTTTTCATAACGCCTCGCTTTCCCACACAGCCTTTTAAATATACTTTCTTTTAGACAAAACCGTACTCAACCCTAGAACATCACCCTGCTTTTCGTAATGGCGGCCCTTGAGGTCGCGGTAACCCTTGCGGGCTGGCGACATTGTATCGTCGGGGCGAACAGCGCGCGGAACAACCGCATCCGTTCCGGACGAACTTGAAATTCCGCTGTCGCTTGAGCCCGGCACAGTTTCCGAAGAATTTGACGATTCTACGACAGGTTCTGGCAACTTCGCAGCCTTGAATTGGAATTTCTGGTTATCGGTTCCGGTACGGACCCACGTAATCACGGGCATGCCAGCGTCCTTCGAGATGTTCAGCACATCGCCCACAAAATCGCTATCGTAATCGCCGTAAACGTAGTAGCCCTTGTTCACGGACGCATTCTCGATGCGGATATCGCACGCCGTCTCGGAAGTCTTGACTGTATCGAGCAACGCCTTGGGCGGGCAGTAGTAGCGGCCGGTCGCAAAGTTCTTGAGCGTGTAATGACGCGCGGAATCCCCCTTCGCAATCACCCACAGCTGGGCATCGGCAGAATCATCCGTCGGGCGCTGCACCACGATGCCGTTTTCGTCTTCAAGCGCCATATTGCTATGCGAAAGCCCCCTTCGGCAAGCGGAGCATTATTTACTTTGTCTACACCCGTCGTGGTGCGCTTAATTTTCTGGATGTTCGCATTCTCGTCGTAATACAGATAGTCAATATTCACGGAACGGCGGTAAGTCCAGCCACCCGGAGAGTTCGCGCCGTGATACATAAAGTACCAGTGCCCAAGATACTTGAAAATCGCCTGGTGGTTCGTCTCGGAATTGTCGAGTTTGTCGTTGATGACGCCCTTCTGCGTCCAGGGGCCATTGATGCTCGGTGCCATCGAGTAGTTCGTCGTGGAGGGGTAACCCGAAGCGTAACTGAAGTAGTAGTTGCCGCGGTACTTGTGCATCCACGGGGCCTCGAAAAAGTCCTTAATTTTGATATCTTCGGGAGTACTCGCAAGTTCAAGCATGTTCTCCTTGAGTTTCACGCGGCGGCCCGCATTCCACGAGCCCCAATACATCCAGATGTCGTCGCCGTCGTAGAAAATCGCGGGATCAATATTCAGTTTCACGTCGTTCGGCGTGTTGTCGGTAACGAGCGCCTGCCCGATAGCGTCCTTCCACGGGCCCGACGGATGGTCCGCCACGGCGACACCGATGGCGAAGCCTTCGCTCCCGTTTTCCTTGATGGTTCCGTGATGTACCGCCACGTACCAGTAGAACTTGCCGTTACGGTATTCGCAATGCCCCGCAAACGCACTAGCATTCGCCCACTTGAAAGTCTTGACGCTCAGCACCGCGCCGTAATCGTGATAGTTTTCCATATCGTCGGTCACCATCACATGCCAGTCGTGCATGATGAACGCCTTGTTGTTATTGCCCTGTGGGCCCTGCTCGTCGTGCCCTGCAAAAATGAAGAGGCTGTCGTGATACACGAGGGCGGCTGCATCCGCCGAATAGAACTTCGTAGTGAGCGGATTCGCTGCGAAACAGGCCACAGCCGCCAAAGAATAAATTACACCCAATTTTTTCATAACATCCCTTAAAAAAGATCCCCGACCAGGTCGGGGATGACGCATCATTAGAACATCACGCATCATTAGAACATCACCCTGTACGGGATTTGCTTGTCGAAGGCGCGGCCCTTCAAATCGCGGTAGGCCTTGCGGGATTGAGAATCGTGGCGGATAGCACGCGGGGCAATCGCATCCGTTCCCGAAGAACTCGAGGTTGCGACACTGGAGCTTGAAATCAAATCGCCGCACGGTTCCTGGTTGCAGACAACCTGCATCGGCTCAAAGATGAGATTCCCGAGAATCGCCTCGCCGGAAATTCCCGATGCCGTCAGGTACAGGTCC
>CADBLC010000184.1 GCA_902795385.1 Fibrobacter succinogenes
TTCTTTGGTCACGAAGTGCTTTGCCGGCGCGATGGTCATCTCGTCGAGTTCCTGCGTGACTTCGCCGGTGACGATGTTGAAGCGTACGAGCCTGTCGACCTCGTCGCCGAAGAGTTCGATGCGCAGGCCTTCTTCGTCATAGCTCGGGTGAATCTCGATGACGTCACCGTGCACGCGGAAAGAACCGCGTTCCAAGCTGAAGTCGTTTCGCGTATATTGGATGCGCACCAAGTCGTGCAAAATCTTGTCGCGGTCGTAAACGTCACCCTTCTTGATTCGTACCATCAAGTCAAAATATTCGCTCGGGCTTCCCAAACCGTAAATGCAGCTCACGGAGGCGACGATAATCACGTCGCGGCGGGTGAGCAAGTTCGCGGTGGCGCGTAGGCGCAACTTGTCAATCTCGTCGTTGATACTCGCGTCTTTCTCGATGAACGTGTCCGTGTGCGGGATGTACGCTTCGGGCTGGAAGTAGTCGTAATAGCTGACGAAATATTCCACCGCGTTGTGCGGGAAAAATGCCTTGAATTCCTGGTAGAGCTGCGCCGCAAGCGTTTTGTTGTGCGTCAAGATTAGCGTCGGCTTGCCTACATTCTTGATGACGTTCGCCATCGTGAACGTCTTGCCCGAACCGGTCACGCCAAGCAGCGTCTGGAATTGTTCTCCGCGGTTAAATCCCTCGGTCAGTTCCTCGATGGCTTTCGGCTGATCGCCCGCCGCGCCGTAAGGGCTCACGAGCTCAAAGTTCGCACGCGTATTGGACTGGAACTGCTTCAAGTGCCCCGGCAAGCTCTGCTCGGGCGGTAGCGGTTTCGCTATCGGTTTCGCATACGGGTCCGGAGTGATTGTCTTGCGTGCGCGTGCCATGATTCTTGTTGAAAGATAGAAAAAGTCTTAAAAATTCTATATTGCGCCGCATGGAAATCTGTAAGCACGTTCATACTTGCCGCATCGAAGTGCGCTATGCCGAAACGGACCAGATGGGCGTTGTCCATCATGCCGTATACCCGGTCTGGTTCGAACAGGCGAGGCTGGAATATTTCCGCTCCGCAGGAGCAAACTACACGGACATCGAAGCTGCCGGATTCGTGAGCCCGGTGCTGAAATTGGAAGTGCAGTACAAACGCCCGACGCATTACGGAGAATTCGTAGATATCGAGACGACGCTCATCCGCGAAGGCGCCCTGCATTTCCGTTTTAGATACAAACTGTTTGTCAATGGCGTCCTTTGCTCTACGGGCACCTCTGTTCATTGCTTCTTGAAAAACGGTGTCCCGACCCGCGAAATGCCGAGCCAGGTCTCGCTGCTGTTCCCCGACACTCCGCGCAGCTAAACCCGCGCGTTACTGAAAAAAGGTAACGTATGAACATTCTCAAGAAGTCAATAATCGCAATCGCCCTTTGCGGGGCTGCTTTGTGCAGCTTTGCCGCCGATGTCAAACCCTATGTGGATGCCGATGCGCTTCCGGACGCGCTGAACTATTACCCTGCACCCCCTGATACCATGTCGCCGCAGTTCATGTACGACATCTCGCAGTACATGTGGGGTAAAACGATGCGCAAGGATTCTGCCCGTGCGGCCCTGGCGGTGGCACAGGCGGCAGAAACCATCGAAGAGATGGCCGCAATGTTCAGCGAGCCCTTTGGCATGGAAATCTCCGCAAAGAAAACTCCCGCCATCATGAACCTGCTCGAACGCGGAGTCCTGACACTTAGAAAAGTGGGGAGCAAGGCCAAAAGGCACTACATGAGGCGCCGCCCTTACGACCGTTTCAATGAGCCGACGCTTGTCCCTGCCGAAGAAGAACGCCTGAGAACGAATGGCTCCTATCCGTCGGGACATACAGCTCGTGCGTGGGCCATGGCCCTGTTGCTGGTCGAGGTGAACCCGGCAGCCCAGGATGCCCTGCTAAAGTACGCCTACGAATGGGGACAGAGCCGCGTGATCGCAGGCTTCCACTGGCAAAGCGATGTGGATGCCTCCAAGGTGCTTGTTTCGGGCGCCTACCCGAGCTTGCATACAAACGAAGCGTTCATGGCCGACATGCGCAAAGCCCAGGCGGAATTCAAGAAGCTGAAGGCCGCGGCTGCGAAGCCCTCTGCACCGAAGACCGGGAAGAAGTAACCCGCTTACTTGATTGAAGAAAATGAAAAAACGCAGGCTCAATCGAGTCTGCGTTTTTCAAAATGTCATCCCCGCGGAGGCGGGGATCTTTCGTGGTTGGCGATTAGCGCACAACCTTGCGGTCGTCAGCAGTCATTTCCAAGAACTGGGCAACGGTCATTTGACCCTTATCGCCTTCCTTTCTCTTGTTGACAGCGATGAGACCTTCTGCCTGTTCCTTTTCGCCTACAATAATCTTGTACGGAATCTTCTGGAGTTCGCACTGGCGGATCTTGTAGCCGAGCTTTTCGTTGGATTCGTCGACTTCCACGCGGACGCCGGCGTTCACGAGTTCCTTTTCGACCTGCTTCGCGTAGTCGACGAACTTCTCGGAAATCGGGAGCACGCGGGCCTGAACCGGAGCGAGCCACAGCGGGAAATCGCCCATGAATTCTTCAATCAAAATGCCGAGGAAGCGTTCGATTGAACCGACTGCGGCACGGTGAAGCATCACCGGAATGTGCTTCTGGTTGTCCTTACCGACATACTCGGCACCGAGGCGCTGCGGCAAGTTGAAGTCCACCTGAATCGTACCGCACTGCCAGTCACGACCGAGGCTGTCCTTCAGCGTGAATTCGAGCTTCGGGCCATAGAAGGCACCTTCACCCGGGTTCAGGATGTAGTCGAGGCCGGCGAGCTTCGTGGCTTCGGCGAGGGCGGCTTCAGCCTTGTCCCAGATTTCGTCGGAACCCACGCGCTTTTCCGGACGGGTGGAGAACTTCACGACGATATCGTCGAAACCGAAGTCGTGGTAGATTTCCTTGACGAGGGCGCAGAAGTCAGCCACTTCGCTTGCAATCTGGTCTTCGGTACAGAAGATGTGGGCATCGTCCTGCACAAAGCCGCGCACGCGCATCAGGCCGTGCATCGTACCGGCAGGTTCGTAACGGTGGCACTTGCCGAATTCGGCAAGGCGCATCGGAAGGTCACGCCAGCTGCGGAGCCCAGTGTTGAAAATCTGAATGTGGCAGGGGCAGTTCATCGGCTTCACGGCCATTTCCACGTCGCCAGCGAGCGTCTTGAACATGTTCTCGTTGTACTTGTCGGCGTGACCGGACTTGATCCACAAAGTCTTGTTCACGATTTCCGGCGTGATCACTTCGAGGTAGCCGCGACGGTCAATCTTTCCGCGGATGTAGTCCTTCAGGGCGTTCACCATCTTGGTGCCCTTCGGGTGCCAGAACACCATGCCCGGAGAATGGTCTTCGATGTGGTAAAGGTCCATTTCCTTGCCGATTTTGCGGTGGTCGCGCTTTTCGGCCTCTTCCAGGAACTTCAGGTAAGTTTCGAGACCTTCCTTGTCGGCAAAGCAGGTGCCATAGACGCGGGTCAGCTGGTCGCTGTTCTGGTCGCCATGCCAGTAGGCGCCCGACATGGAGAGCACCTTGAAATTCTTGAGCTTGCCAGTAGAAGGCACGTGGGGGCCGGCACAGAGGTCTTCAAAGTTCTTGCCCGGTTCGCCAGTCACGTAGAAGCTGAGAGTACCGTCGCTGCCTTCGCGGGCGAGAGCGCGCTGGGCGTTGTCCGTCTTGTACTTGTCGCCTTCGGTGCGCTTCAGGCCGTCTTCGGCGCTAACTTCGCAACGCACGAACGGACGGTCTTCCTTGATGATTTCCTTCATGCGCTTTTCGATGCGTTCGAAATCCGACTGCTGGATCGGGGTCGGTGTCATCAAATCGTAGTAGAAACCCTTTTCGATAGCCGGACCGTAGGCAAGCTTGGTGCCCGGGAACAAGTCGCAGATGGCTTCGGCGAGCACGTGGCTGCAGCTGTGGCGGAGGAGCATCAGTGCATCCGGGTCGTCGTTGCTCGGCGTGATAATCTTGATGGTGCCGCTCTCGGTGAGCGGACGGGAGAGGTCGAGGACCTTATCGCCGAGTTTGACGCCAAGCGCCTTGCGTGCAAGACCTTCGGAAATGCCCTTCGCAATTTCGAGGCCGGTGGTGCCCGATGC
>CADBLC010000185.1 GCA_902795385.1 Fibrobacter succinogenes
TGCAAGGTGAGCCACTGCCTGCCCGCACACCGCGGCGAAGAAATCACGGACTCCGTGATGGACAACCTCGACGTGAACATGAGCTTCGAAGAAGCCGAAAACCGCCTGCACGCGCACAAGGCTGTTCTGTGGCAGGTGATGGAGCCTTTTGCTTAATAAACTTCGTGATACTTCGTTGCGCTCGCGCCTCACGTACGAGTTGTACGCTACGGGCGAGCGACGCCTCGTCTCACTCGTTTCTTAAGCGAAAAGCGATACTATAAAACTATTCCTTGAAATACAAAATCCAGAAACATGTTTAAGTTCGGCATTTTGCCGGGCTTTTTTGCTTTTTCGGTTTGCATTACAGCCGTTTATACCATATATTTATGAATAAGCTTTCATCCTGGAATAACATATACTCCTCACCGAGGTCGACATGAAAAAGCAATATCTTCTGCCCCTGGCTGTAACTGCAGTTTTTTCGCTTTGCGCCTGTAGCGACGATTCCTCCGATTCCATCACGTTCGCGGAATCCGGAAATAGTTCCAGCGTAGAAAGCATCTACGACTTGGGGAAATGCTCTACCGAAAGGGAGGGCGACACAGTCTTCGTCGAAGACGAGGGTCACAATTACCTGTGCACCAAGAAAGACTGGAAAGATATCGGCGAACCCGAATCATCCGATTCCGACGACAAAAAGAGCTCTTCTTCAAAGGGAAATTCATCGGGCTCCAAGGACAGTTCATCCGCTTCCAAGGATAATTCCTCTTCGTCCAAGGGGAGTTCCTCTGCGTCCAAGGACAGCTCTTCCGACTCAAAAGACAAATCCAGCAGTTCGCAAAAGTCAAGCTCCAGCCAAGTTCCCGAATCGAGTTCCAGCGTGCAGGGCGCAGGCGAAACCGTCAAGACCGTCGCCATCAGCAAGCAAGTATTCAAGGGGGTCGCTGAAAAAGGCCCCTATGCCGTGGGCAGTACCATCAGGCTTTCCGAACTTGACAGCGTTCTCGATTTGACCGGCACGAACTTTGAATGGGAAGTGACCGGCGAAAAGGGCGACTTCGAATCGCCGAAGGTTTCGCTTTCCACCCAGTACGCCCAACTGCAGGTAAGCGGGTCGTACTACAACGAAAACTTCTTCAAACCCTCTACGGGCCCCCTGACATTGAGGGGTATCGTCGACTTGAAGGACCGTGAATCCGTGAACATAAACGTCTTGATGCATTTGATCCACAAGCGCGTGGTATACCTGTATACGGAAAGCGGTAAGTACAAGAATGTTCCCGCCGCCAAGGCTGCCGCAGAACAGGAAATAATGAAGGCGTTCAAATTCGGCGGAGCGAACCATTCCTTCGAAGATTTGACCATTTTCGGCAAGACAGAAGACGACGCCAAGTTGTTGGCAGCCTCCGTCCTGTTGCAGGGCGACCTTACGGAAGCCGACTTGCTCAGCCGCATCACGAGCATTTCGAACAACATTGAAAAAGACGGCACCTGGGACGACGACGAGGAAACCCGCGTGAAGATGGCCGACTGGATTATGGCGTATTCATACGGCACCCAGGGCATCCGCCAGATGCTCGAAGAAATCAACGAGCAGGTTCCGCCGTTCGAGAAATACATCGGCCTGTTTGTTGGCGACGCATACGGCTTTGGCGAATGCACGGATGCAAAGGATGCCGAATTCCACAAGGTGACAAACGGATACAGCAACAACCTCGGAAAACAATACGTCTGCGAAGAAGGCGTATGGAGGCTCATGTATTCCACCGAAGCCCTTTACGAAAACGCCTGCACGGTCAAAAAGTCCGGCACGTTCATGTCGCCCGAGACATCGAAAGACACCTATATTTGCGACGGTGGCCATGGCAGTTGGCGCCCTGCAGCGCTTTACGACCTCCCGAAAGAACTTTTCTTGAACGATACTGTCGAATACGGATCCTTCAAGGACAGCCGCGACGGGAAGGAATACAAGACCGTCTCCATCGGGCTACAGACCTGGATGGCCGAAAACCTCAACTACTACACCAAGGACAACGACAACCTTGTCGCCAACGCATGGTGTTACAAGAACGTGGATAAGAACTGCGAACTTGGTGGACGACTCTACACCTGGACCGCGGCCATGAACCTGCCCTCGGGCTACCTGACCGCATCTGCCGCCGAGGCAATCGACTCCGTGCACCAGGGAATCTGCCCCGACGGTTGGCATATTCCCGATTCTACCGAATGGTACCAGTTGGCCAACTACGTCTACAAGGTAGAAGGAGCATCGGGTCAGTTGAAATCGACAAAGGGATGGCAGTCGTACACAACGTCGACCGTCTCGAGAGACCCCTACGGTTTCTCAGCCATTCCGACTGGCGCCTATTACGGAACGCACACCACGCCTAGCGGTGACTACAGCCAGACAACTTTTGACGACGACGGGTTCTTCGCGAACTTCTGGACTGCTACCGAAGCCAAGAAGGTGACCGGCGCCATCTATGCTTACCTCGATTACCGCAACACGGCAATGGGATTCTACTCGACGCAATACAACGAAAAAGACCGCGGGTTCTCCGTGCGTTGCGTGAAGAATTCAAAATAAGGAACTATATTTGCGCCCGGAATTATTCAAGGAGCGCAATATGTCCTTCGTACAAGACCTCAAGGAAAAAGTCCTCGGCGGGTACGAAATTACCCGCGAAGAGGCGATTCAGCTTTTGAGCGAAGACCTGCAGGAACTTTGCAATGCCGCGAACGAAATCCGCGAGAAGTTCCACGGCAACAATTTTGACTTCTGTTCCATCGTGAACGCCCGTAGCGGCCGCTGCTCCGAGAACTGCAAGTACTGCGCCCAGAGCAGCTACTACCACACCGGTGCGCCCGAATACAAGTTGCTCAGCGCCGACGAAATCGTGGCTGACGCGAAGAAGAAGGAAGCCGCAGGCATCCCGCGCTACTCCATCGTCACCTCGGGCCGTACGCTCTCGAACCGCGACGTGGAACAGATTGGCGAAGCAATCCGCCGCCTAAAGAAAGAGACAAAGCTTTCCGTGTGCCTCTCGGCTGGGCTCTTGAACCGCGAGCAGTTCGACAAGCTCAAGGAGGCAGGCCTCACCCGCTTCCACAACAACCTGGAAACTTACCGCAGGCACTTCCCCGACGTGTGCACCACGCACACCTACGACGACAAGATTGGTGCGTTGCAGAACGCCCTTGCCGCCGGTCTTGAAATCTGCAGCGGCGGCATCATGGGCCTCGGCGAGACGATGGAAGACCGCATCGACATGTGCCTGGACCTCCGCAAACTCGGCGTGAAATCCACCCCGGTGAACGTGCTGAACGCGATTCCCGGCACGCCGTACGAGAACTTGCCCAAGCTCACCAACGACGAGTTCTGCCGCATCGTGGCGATTTATAGATTCATCAACCCGAAGGCGTTCATCCGACTCGCGGGCGGACGCGGCGTGTTGGGTGACGACGGCAAGCGCGCCTTCAAGAGCGGGGCCAACGCAGCCATCACCGACGACATGCTCACCACCGCCGGCGTGAACAGTTGCAAGGACTTTGAGCTCGTGAAGGGTCTCGGGTTCAAGCCTCACGGCTTTTTATAATCGCATCAATGCTGCTGCGCAGTTAGCTTATCTATAATTGCGTCACAGCCTTCGTTCACGTCGTCCCAGGTTGCCTGGAAGTCGCCCGTATACCACGGGTCGGCAACATCGCGCGATTTTCCGGCCCAGTCCATCAGCAGGGACACCTTCGACATGTCGTGATTGTCGCCTAGAATCCAGCGCAGGTTCCGCAAGTTGTTCCTGTCCATGAGTACGATGTAGTCGTAGTATTCGTAATCGCGCACGGTCATCTGGCGGGCATGCTTGCCGCTACAGTCGATCCCGTGGGAGTTCAGCATGCGCCTTGCCGGCGGGTACACAGGGTTCCCGATTTCTTCGGTGCTGGTCGCGGCGCTCGCGACTTCAAAGCCATCAATCCCAGCACTGGCGAGCTTGTGCTTCATGACGAACTCCGCCATGGGACTGCGGCAGATGTTCCCGTGACACACGAACAGGATTTTCACTTTTTCCATACCCGCCAAATATAACTACAATCCATTTTAATTACATTTCATACCGATGATTTCGCTTTCGAAG
>CADBLC010000186.1 GCA_902795385.1 Fibrobacter succinogenes
TTCGGCGAGGTTAGCAGGAA
This sequence comes from Fibrobacter succinogenes, assembly GCA_902795385.1. Lineage (GTDB taxonomy): Bacteria > Fibrobacterota > Fibrobacteria > Fibrobacterales > Fibrobacteraceae > Fibrobacter > Fibrobacter succinogenes_P. Next base: position 21 of record CADBLC010000186.1, read on the forward strand.
TTGAGCCGAGTGCTTCGAGCACAGCGCCCTTGATGTCGGGTGCGCCACCTTCTTCCTCTTCTTCGGCGGGGCATTCGTCAACGCCTACGATAAGCGGCTTTTCTTCTGCAGGAGCGGCTTCGGCAACAACTTCTGCGGATTCAGCAGGTGCTGCGGCACTATCGGTTACAGTAGAGTCTACAACTGCGGCGACTGTCGAATCAGCCTTCACGCTATCCGTAGCGGCAGAGTCCGCAACTGCAACTTTTTCCGGTTTCTCAACATCTCTCTCGTCTCTCGTCTGTAGCGAGCTTGCGAGCGTTCTCTCGTCTGTTTCTTCGTTCTCCCCCACCATGGAATACAGCGAGTTCATAGTACCGATAACAGCTTCCTTGGCCAAAAGGCCTGTGAACAGAGACACGGATGCCGGCCAGTTTTCCTTCTCGACGCCGAAGGGTTCGAACACCGGCGTAATCGCCTTACCGATTACAGAGAGCAAGCTGTTTTCGGAATCCCCGTTACCGGCAGTGAATTCAAATCCGGCAGGTTCATTGGTCGGAGCATTTTCATCAACAGCCTTCTCAACAATACCGAAGCTGTTGAGGAAGCCGAGAACAGCAACCGCAAGCGTAATCACCTTACCGGCACGCCAGATGTAGTCACGCAGACGCTGCCAGCAGTGGATCATCAAGGACTTGACCTTGGGCAAATGATACGGCGGAAGTTCCATCACAAAATTGCTGGCCTGGCCCTGGAACAGGGACTTCTTCAAGAAGAGGCCGTAGGCAACGGCGAACAGCACACCGGCGAGGTAAAGCAGGAACACAACCGTGCCCGCCATCTTGCCGAAGAATGCAGCAGCAAACAGCGCATACACCGGGAGGCGAGCGCCGCAGCTCATGAACGGCACCAAGAAAATGGTAAGGAAGCGTTCACGCTTGGATTCCAGCACGCGAGAGCCCATAATGCCCGGCACGCCGCAACCGAAGCCCACCATCATCGGCACGAAGGCACGACCCGGGAGCCCGAGGAAACGCATGAAGCGGTCAGCAACGAAAGCCGCGCGGGCCATGTAACCCGAGTCTTCCAAGAACGAAAGGCACAGGAACATGAAGAAGATGACCGGAATGAAGGTCGAAACCGTCTGGATACCGGCACCGATACCGTCGGCGAGAATTGCCGCCACAAAGCCCGGCGCATGGAGAACATCCGTGAGCACGTAGCCGAGGCCATCCACGAAAATCGCACCGAACAGTACGTCAAAGAAATCAATGAACGCAGAACCGATCGTCACCGCAATCCAGAACACCAGATACATGATGACCAAGAAAATCGGGAGTGCAGCCCAGCGGTTCAAAAGAACTGCGTCAAGCTTGTCGGAGAATGTCTTCTTGGCGCGCTTTTCCACAACAGCCTTCCCCGCCACTTCGTGCGCAATGGAATAGCGGTTTTCGGCCATCGCGAATTCCGGCTCTTCGCCCAGAATCTTCACGATTTCGGCCTTGTCGAACTTCACGCCCGCTTCGGCAAACTTATCCGCATAGCTCTTCTCGTTGCCCAAGTACATGAGCGAAACCCAGCGGGCGTCCGTCGCCAAGAGTTCTGCAACCGGAGCCACCTTCGGTTCCAACATCTTCACGGCCTCTTCGACCTTGTCGCCATAAACCATCTGCTTCGGGAGCGGCATCGGGCTTGCAAGCACATGGCCCATTTGGCTAATAAAGTTAGTGACGCTCTTTTCGCTCACAGCAGAAAGCGGAATGCACGGCACGCCATAGAAATCAGAAAGTTCATCGAGGTCCAGCTGGATTCCGCGATTTTCGGCGATGTCCATCATGTTGACGGCAATCACCATCGGAATCTTCATGTCGGCAAGCTGGCTCGTGAGGAACAGGTTACGTTCGAGGTTCGTTGCATCGACAATGTTGATGATCAGGCTTGCTTCGCGACTGAGCAGGTAGTCGACAGCGGCGCGTTCGTCCTCGGCATTTGCAAACAGGGCGTAAGTACCCGGCAGGTCCACCAAGCGAATCTGGCGGTCACCCAGTTCAAAGTAGCCTTCCTTCTTTTCGACAGTCACGCCGGGCCAGTTACCCACATGCTGGCGGGCACCCGTAAGCGCGTTAAAGAGAGCCGTCTTACCGCAGTTCGGGTTACCGGCAATTGCAATCGTCAAAAGTTTTCTGGCAGCCATTATACCCTCCTCAGCTTGAGAACGTTGGCTTCTTCTTTGCGGAGCGAGAGTCTGTACGAAAGCACAGCAACTTCGATCGGGTCGCCGAGCGGGGCCGCCTGCAATACTTCAATCTGCACGCCACGTACAAGGCCCATCGAAAGCAACTTAGACTTATAAGCAGAATCGCCCTCGTTATAACCGACGATCTCTACCTTGTCGCCCTTCTTGAGTTCCGAGAACTTGGGCTCGGTACTCCACTTTTTCGTTTGCGACTTTCCGCCGCAGCCACAATTACAGCTCATATTATCTATCATCCTTTTCAATTAGACTAGGCTAATATAGTTTAATAAAACTAATTAGGCAAGGCTAAAAATATTACAATAGCCATACTTTTTTAGACAAATCTAACTTTGAAACGGAAAATTTACACTAATTTAGCGTTTTTGCCCTTGTTTTTGCAGTTAGATTTATCTAACTTCTAGTTAGACAAGTCTAATTCTGATTGTTGCCATAGCTTTTAGACCCGGGCTTGTCTGGTTGAAGCAAAAATCCAATTCCCTCCTTGTGTCTCTTTGGGAACGATTGCGAATACTATTATGACTGCGACACAAAAGTACAACGATTTAAAAGCCCTGGTAAAGCGTTCATACACAGACGAAAATGAGCGAAATGAAATATGGGAATACATTTCAAACTACATACTTTCGCCAGATAAAATGCAAATCCGAGAAGAACGTCTAGAAGACTTTGCGATGTTTCTCGGCCATGAAGGACGCTTGGTACATATTGACATCGTCGTTAACGCACTGGAATCCGCTATATGTGATGAGAAAAAATGTCTTGCTCTTTCATTTGCGGTTGATAAAGCTTGTCACAATCCATGGGGATCATTTTGCTATGGTGAAACTATCGGAACCGACCACGAACTAACTCGTTTCTTTTATATTGAAAAGGAGAAATAAATGAAATATTTCGTTTCCGGTTCAAAATCGATTTTCTCATTGCCAGAATCTGTTATAGAAGTCATTGATTTTTTCATTTCCCTAGAAGCGGAATTTCTTGTGGGCGACTGCTATGGCGTCGATGCTGCAGTGCAAAAGTATCTAGAATCTAAAGGATACAGCAACGTAACCATCTATTGCAGTGGAGAATCACCAAGAAACAGTTTTGTTACGGGGGCAAAAGTGCATTCCTGTGCAGAAGCTGCCAAAGGGCTTACGGGAAGCGCATTTCATTATGTAAAAGATATCCAGATGGCAAATGACTGCGATGTTGCACTTGTAATTTGGGATGGAAAGAGCAAAGGTTCAGAAAAAAACATCCACCGAATTCTGGATCTAAACAAAAAACACAACTTTTTTATAAACGGGTCTTTGTTGTGGGTTTAGCTTCTTTTGCTAATTCTGCTTCAACGGGGTCATGCTCTTGGCGCAAATGGCCATGGTCGAGAGGTTGTGCAGCAGGGCCGAAGTCGAGGGGGCAAGTACCCCGAAGAAACCTGCGGCCAGGAGCGACGTGTTGAAGGCGACGATAAAGCGGTAATTCGCCTGGATGCGATCCATGAGCTGCGTACTCAACGTACGGAGTTCGGCGAGGTCGCGCAGGTCTTCGCTGCGGAGCGTCACGTCGGCGGTTTCGCGTGCAATGTCGCTGGCATCGCTCATGGCGACCGACACCATCCACATGAACAACCACATCAAATACGGCTTTGAACGCACGGGCAGCTACAGGCACGCGCTATTGCTTTCTTACCGCGAAATCGGAAAGACTATGGGCATGACCACCTTCATCCTTTGCGCGATGTTCTTCGTATTCATCTTCAGCCCCATGGGCGCACTCCACAACGTGGGCCTGCTCTCCATCGTGGGTCTCGGTGCCGCCCTCATCGCCGACTACACGCTCACCACCGCCCTCGTGTACCTCACAAAACCATACGGTCGCGTGTCATCCTGAGTGTAGGCGCAATGCGCCGAAGCCGAAGGATCTAGGGCGTTCCCCACTGACGTGGGTCGGGTTTATTCAGAGTCCTTGATGCAACGGACGGACAACGCACTTTCTTTATCAAATGAAGAAGATCCATCACCTTTCGAATTCATATAAAATGCCTTAGCAAAAAGAGCATCGTCACTTGGATACGTTGACAAGTCTTCCGTTGAAAGCCAAGAACGATTTTCTTCACCAATACTATAGAACATCTTATCTAATCTTCTAAATCCTGATGGGAGAATAGATAAACCGTATTCATCGGTACATCCTTCACAGTCATCCCATCCTTCTAAGGCCCTTAGCTTTCCCTGCATATGTCCATAACCTATCGCTTTCCTTAATTTACCTATCTCCACTTCGGAGGGAATATGCCAACCTGAAGGGCATACACCGCGAGTCGTTTTCTTATGGTTGCAAGTTTTTCGGTAACCACAATCATTCGCCTCGGAAAACACTCCTGCACTATCCATTGCAGCACTCCATAAATACAAGCGTCCATATTTCTTACAGTTGTCAGGATCATCATCATAGCACCAACTAGACGAATCTTCCGTAGTGGTAGGCTGTAAATAAGCATAATTCAAATTTTCAGCCATCCAAATTCTATGATAACCCGTTGAATTACTCGATATGGTCGCCGTCCGATACACATGTCCATCACGCAGGTCTTTAAGAGTATTAGAGTTTGAATCATACTCGCTGTCATCATTTCCGTTAAACTTCACAACTTCTTTGGGCTTAAACGAATCTTCCGTCGATGAATCCGCAACAAATTTTAATGTGTCATCCATAAGGCAACGGATAGAACATGCATGAGTGGTGAACCAAAGGTCAACAGAAATGTATCCTTCTCTTATTGTAACCGCAAACGCTGAGCTAATGCCCTTTGTTGCTCCCGTCCAAAAATTTGCAGTCCGCCCCATTTCGAAATAATAATTGTATTGGTCTCTATATCCCGCTGGAAGAGCAGAGAAACCCGTATAATTGGTTCCATTCAAATTATTTAGAAACAAAGACCATTCGGAAGTGATCATGAGCCAATATGCACCTCCAAAGCTCTGGTAATGGTTTGAACTTGTGCCTCTAATTGGCAATCCTGTCGCTGCAAAAAATGTTTCCCATTCGGCAAAACTTGGCAAATGCCAACCCTGAGGACAGATATTGGCAGTATCCTCAGCTGCTTGAAATGTATAGAGTCGTCCATATTTATCACAATTATCAGGATTATCCTCATAGCACCAACTTTGAGGACTATCCGTTTTGCCCGAAGGAGAATAATCGTAGTTCAAATTTTCAGCCATCCAAACTTGATTTGCAAATTTAATGGTTTTATAAACCTGACCATCACGAGAATCTTCTACATGACCATAATAGACGATTTCAGTAGGCATTCGAAATACCTCTATATCCGTATAACCCTCCTCATCTAGATTATCCTCCATAGAAGTCTTGCTTGGGTCGTCGCATTCGTAGTTCTCTTCGAGTTTGATCACGTAAATCTTCTCGCCATTTATGATGCACTCGTAAGCCTCGAGTTCCGCCTTGTCCACCACTTCGGCGGGGAGCCCCTTCGCACTCGGCGAATACGAGTTATCGTCTCCGCAACCGATAAACACCGCACTAAGCACACTCGCAAGGGTATAAATCGTAAACTTTCTAGGGAATGTATTTTTCATAAGGGAATCTTTGAGAATTAATTTGTTTATTTTTCCGACGGATTCAACTTGCGGAATAAAATTAACAACTTTTATATGAATGGAGCAGATTTCTCCACATTCTAATACTATAATTTAAGTATGAACGAGCCCATATTACAAATTGCTCAAGGTCTTGCCATCCCGTTTTTAGGGACGGTTCTCGGAGCCGCCTGCGTATTCTTTATGAAAAAGCAGATGGGGCAAAACCTCAAACGCGGCCTACTCTCGTTTGCGGCGGGCGTCATGGTGGCAGCTTCTGTATGGAGTCTGCTTTTGCCTGCAATCAGCGCGAGCGAATCGATGGGCAAACTGGCTTTCATCCCGGCGACGGTCGGATTCTGGGCCGGCATTCTGTTCTTGTTCGTTTTAGATAAAATAACGCCTCACTTGCATTTGGGCAGCGCCACGCCCGAAGGCCCCAAGGCAAAACTCAAGCGCACGACCATGCTTACGCTGGCGGTAACTTTGCACAACTTGCCCGAGGGAATGGCCGTCGGTATCGTTTTCGCAGGCTGGCTTTCGGGGAATGTGGCCATCACGCTTTCGGGAGCGTTCGCGCTCGCTATAGGCATCGCCATCCAGAACTTCCCCGAAGGGGCGGTGGTTTCGCTCCCGCTCCGTGCCGAAGGGGCTTCCCGCAAAAAAGCTTTTGCACTTGGTGCGCTTTCCGGAGCGGTAGAACCCGTAGGGGCCTTAATCACGCTGCTTGCGGCTGAGGCGCTTTCGCCGTTTATGCCCTACTTGCTCTCGCTTGCGGCGGGCGCCATGATTTATGTTGTCATCGAAGAAATGCTCCCCGAAGTCAGCGAAGGAGAGCATTTTGACGCGGGC
>CADBLC010000187.1:0-6349 GCA_902795385.1 Fibrobacter succinogenes
TGAACTGCGAAATCGACCTGAACGCGATGTGGACCCGCAAGAACTACTTCTACCCGGACCTGCCGAAGGGCTACCAGATTACCCAGACGGGCGGACTTCCGGTGTACGACCACCCGATCTGCAAGAACGGCTGGCTCGAGATTGTCAAGGAAGACGGCACCAAGAAGCGCGTGGGCATTACCCGTATCCACATGGAAGAAGACGCCGGTAAGCTCATCCACGACATGAGCCCGACCGATTCCCACTTCGACGCGAACCGCTGCGGCACCCCGCTCTGCGAAATCGTGACCGAACCGGATATCCGTAGCCCCGAAGAAGCCGTGCTCGTCTTGAAGAAGATCAAGCAGACGCTCGAATACACGCGCGTTTCCAACGCCAATATGGAAAACGGCAACATGCGCTGCGACGGCAACATTTCCCTGCGTGCAAGCGAAGACGCCCCGTTCGGTATCCGCGCCGAAATCAAGAACCTGAATAGCTTCACGAACCTCGAAAAGGCTCTCTACTGCGAAATGAACCTGCAGGCCTCGACTCTCGATGCCGGCAAGGAAGTGGAACAGTGCACCAAGCGTTACGACCCCAATGCGGACAAGACCATTGTCATCCGCTCCAAGGAAGATGCCCACGACTACAAGTACTTCCCGGAACCGGACATGGTCCGTCTCGTGACTGATCCGGCCTTTGTGGAAGAAATCCGCCGCACGCTTCCGGAACTGCCGGATGCCCGCCGCAAGCGCTTCATGGACGACTTCGGTGTTTCTGAATACGACGCCATGGTGCTGACCGAAGACCGCGACGTGAGCGAATGGTACGACACCGCCGCTAAGAACTGCAAGAACGGCAAGGTATTGGCCAACTGGGTGATTACCGAACTTTTGGCCAAGGTGAAGGAACTCGAAGGTGGCCTCAATGCCCTCAAGATCAAGCCCGAAGACCTCTGCAAGCTCGTGAACCTCATCGCCGACAACACCATCAACGGAAAGATTGCAAAGACGGTCTTCGCCGAGATGTTCGAGACCGGCAAGGATCCTGAAGCTATCGTGAAGGAAAAGGGCCTCGTGCAGGTGACCGACACCGGCGCCATCGAAGAAGTGGTCCGCGCCGTCTGTGCCGAAAACGCAGCCCAGTTCGCCGAATTCAAGGCTGGCAAGGTTGCTCTGAAGGGCTTCTTGGTCGGCATGACCATGCGCAAGTCCGGCGGCAAGGCCAACCCGGGCCTCGTGAACCAGATTCTCGACAAGCTCGCTAAAGAGTAGACGAGAGAACGGGCTACGCCCTACAGATGAGAGACGAGAGAAATGTTTTGGAACAAGGCTCCAGCTATCAGGTGTCAGGCGTCCGGTATAGTAAAGAATACCTCACGCCCCATTCCTCATACCTCGAGCCTCGCGCCTCGTGCCTCGCTCCTCATCCTTCTTCTCGCCCTGTTCTTCGCGATTCCCGCTGCTGCCGCCGACAAGCTTGACAAGTACGACAGCGCCTATGTGAGTACGCTGAACATGACCGACGAAGAAGCGGCGGAACTCTACGGTATCGACTCGACCAAGCTGAACCAGGGCCCGACCCTCCAGGAACTCAACGAAGAAAATCCGACTTACGTCAAGCGCGAATACAACCACCGTCAGCAAGTCATTGTCGGTAGCGTGGTGATGCTATGCGTCGCCGTCGCCATGGTGCTCATGAATAACTATAATCCCAAACGCTGACACCTAATCACTAACCACTAGCCACTAAAATGAAATACACAGACGAAGCAAAACAGAATTTCAAGGCCCTCTCCAACAATCCCGGACGCGGAATTATCCTCGGCGAAAGCGCTGACGGCAAGTCCTACGTGCAGGTCTACTGGATCATGGGCCGCAGCGTCAACAGCCGCAACCGCGTTTTCGAAATGGAAGCCAAGACCGGCTTCATGAAGACGAAAGCTTTCGACGAATCCAAGCTTACCGACCCGCACCTGATTATCTACTACCCGGCCCGTCACACAGCCGAAGTCCAGATTATCACGAACGGCGACCAGACCGACACGATTTACGACGCCATCAAGCTCGGTGGCACCTTCGAGAGCGCCCTCCGCACGCGCCAGTACGAAGATGATGCCCCGAACTTCACGCCGCGCATCTCGGGCATCCATTACAAGAACGCCAGCCCCGCCGTTTACAAGCTCTCCATTCTCAAGAGCAGGGGCAACAGCGAAGAAGCCGGCTGCGAGCGCATGACGTTTGAATACGAGAAGGCCTTGCCGGGTCTCGGCCACTTCATCAGCACCTACGAAACTGACGGAAGCCCGATTCCGAGTTTCAACGGCTTCCCGAAACTGATGCCGATCTTCGACAATGCCGAAGACACGCTCAAGAAGTACTGGGCCGCCCTGAACAAGGACAACAAGGTTTCCCTGATCGACAAGAAGACCTTCAAGGCCAAGACGCTGATTGTCAATAAGAATAAATAATCTTAGAAAAATATTTTTTTGACACGGTCAAACTTACAAATAGCTTAATAAAAAATTAGTTTATTCTGAATGGCGCTTCCATGCATTGGAGGCGCCTTTTTAGGTCTTTGTTGAATCGGACAATTTTTTTATATATGACCTTTTTTATGTAGAGTTCCATAAGGAGAAGTGAATGCGCTACAAACAAGTTTTATTGGGTATGCAGGCGGTTTTGTGGACCTGCGTGGCAACAACATCTTTTACCGGTTGTGGAGACGACGATAGTAGTTTCTCTCCGGTAGCGAAAAGTCACAGTTATGACTATACGTACACGTCGGCGGATGATTTGTCGAAAACTCCGTGTAACGATAATCGTGATGGCCGCAGGGCCGAGATCGGTAGCGAGAAAGACATCTACGAGTGTGTTTTTGACAGCCAGGATTCCGTCTACCTCTGGGTAGGCGAAAACGATACGCTTACTGCCGAGGGCGAAGAGTTCCACCGTGCAGAATCGTCTAGCAGTTCGGAGAACGAAGACTCCAGCAGCTCTGCGGCGTCTAGTAGTTCGGAAGCCTCCAGCAGTTCGGGTAAGGCTGACTCCAGCAGTTCTGCAGCGTCTAGCAGTTCGGGAGCCTCCAGCAGCTCGGGTAAGGCCGACTCCAGTAGTTCTGCGGCATCTAGCAGTTCGGGAGCCTCCAGCAGCTCGGGTAAGGCAGACTCCAGCAGTTCTGCAGCATCTAGCAGCTCGGGTAACTCCAGCAGCTCTGCGGCGTCTAGCAGTTCGGAAACGTCCAGCAGCAGTTTGTCTTCCTCGAGCGTTTCTTCCAGCAGCGTATCTTCGTCTAGCTATTCCTCGAGCAGTTCCGCGCAATCCTCTTCCAGTATTAAGCGGTTCTTGAAGACAAAGGGAGAACAGTTCAATCCGAATGTTATATACGGCACCATGATAGACCCGCGCGATGGCAAGTCTTACAGGACGGTCGAGATCAATGGACAAACCTGGATGGCCGAAAACCTGAATTTTGCCGGCAACGAAGTGGGTAAGTCTTCCTGTTACGGAAATGATGACGAACTTTGCGAAATATACGGACGTCTATATTCTCGTGAGGCTGCGCTGAATTCGAATACTTGTGGTCCAAATGCAACATGCAACTTGGGCTCAGCCGTTCAAGGTGTCTGCCCGGATGAATGGCATATTCCGTCTTTAGCGGAGACGAATGAACTGATTAAATTGTTGGGTATGACAGTGAATTCCTGGGTGTCAAGAAAAGGCTGGGCAATTGACAGATCGAATGGTGATACTTACGGTATGTCATTTATACCGGCGGGCCTGGATGGCACCAATGGCTTTGAACATTTGGATTCTTCGGCGTTTATGTGGGTCTATCAGCCAAACGCCAAACAGCGCTATTTGGTCTTGAATATTGAATCCGGTGCGGTGTTTGTTCATGATTACACTTCTTATGTCAGCACCAGCGTTCGCTGCGTGAAGGGGGAGCTTGTTCTGTCGAGTAGCTCTTATTCCAGCAGTTCTTCCAGTGCAAAAATATCTACGCCTATAACGAAAAAGAGCGAGCAGTTTAACCCCGATATTGAATACGGCACTATGACTGATTCTCGTGATGGCAAGACTTATAAGACGGTTGTGGTCAAGGGACGTACCTGGATGGCCGAGAACCTGAATTTTACCGGCAACAACGAGGATTTCACGCTTCAGAAAGAGTATTCTCTTTGCTACGGAAATGACGACAATAATTGTGAACTGTATGGTAGATTGTATTCCCGTGAAGCGGCGATGAATTCTACCGAGTGCGGGTATAATACAAATTGCAATCTGGCAGACCCTCTTCAGGGCGCATGCCCGGCAGGGTGGCATATTCCGTCAAAGGCGGAAGCTACGGAACTGAACGATTTGGCGTTGTCGTCATCCTACCAGGATTTGATCTCTGTGAAGGGTTGGGGTAACGATACGCTGGCGATCCCTGCTGGAAATGATACATATGGACTCTCCTTTTTGCCTGCCGGATATAAAATAGCCAGCGATTTTAAGAACATTGATTTGAATGCCTTTATGTGGGCCAATATTCCAGGTAATTCACAGCGCTATTTTGTAATCAATCCAACGGCGGAAAATAAGACCTTTGTCCATAACGGCTATGACGCTAACGAGATTTATGGCAGCATCCGCTGCGTAAAGGACGAATAATTCCTTTGGAGTAAAAAAGCAAGGCTATCAATAATAGCCTTGCGAAAACTGAGGACCGTGAAAACGGTCCTTTATTTATTGCGGTTCTCTACGAGCTCGGTGGCGAGCTTTTTCATTCCGGTGAAATCCCACTTGCCGCTGCCGAGTTTCGGCACCTCGGGCACGTAGAATACGGAGCCCGGGAGCATGAGCGGCGGCATACCCGATTTGCGCAGCTTGCGCGCGATTTCTTCGGCATCGCCTTCGCCCTTGACAAGCAGCACGATGCGTTCGCCCTTGACGGAGTCGGGAACGGCCGTGATGGCGAATTCCGTACCTTCGAGGATGTTCGTTTCGCTGATGCGCATTTCCACGGCGGTAAGCGAAATCATTTCGCCGCCGAGTTTCGCGAATCGGCTGTAGCGCCCCAGAATCTGGACGAATCCGTCGGGAGTGAGTTTGCATTTGTCGCCGGTCTTGTACCAGCGTCGTCCGTCGATTTCGATGACGGCGGCTGCGGTTTTTTCGGGATCCTTCAAGTAGCCCTTCATCACTTGCGGACCGGTAATGACAAGCATGCCTTCTTCGCCCTGGTTTACGAATTCGTTGGTTTCGGGGTCAATGATGGCGGCGATGGAGCCGGGGACGCCCAAACCGATGCTCGTCAGGTCGGTACATTTTTCGAGGGTGAGGAAGTCGTCGAGCAGCGCGTTCGGGGCGTTGAGCGTGGCGAGCGGCGTGAGTTCGGTGCAGCCGTAGCCTTCGTAGATGTCCTTGCCGAACTTGAGCTTGAACGTTTCGCGCAGTTCGGGGCGGAGCTTTTCGGCACCGGCAATCACGTAGCGGAGCGTATCGAGGCACATCGGGTGCACCCAGCGGCTTACGACGATGGCGCGGAGGAACGTGGGCGTGCCCATCATGATGGTCGCCTTGTACTGGGCGCACACGCGGGCGAGCGTCTTGATGTCGGTCGGGTCGGGGCAGAGCACCATCGGGACGCCGTCCAAAAGCGGCATCATGAAGGTGAGCGTGAATCCGAACGAGTGGAACAGCGGTAAAAGGGCCGTCATCACGTCGGTGCGGCGCAGTTTGATGATGTGGTCGCCCTGTTGCCCGTTGGATATCACGTTCTTGTGCGTGAGTTCTACACCCTTCGGCGTGCCTTCGGAACCGGAACTGAAGAGGATGACGGCATCGTCGTTCAGCTTGGCTGCCGTGAACCACAGGCGTCTCAGCAAGGCCTTGGGCGTCGCGAAAACAATCAGCGAATCTACGATGCGCGAGATGTTGGAAATCTTCGATTCTTCCTCGTCCAGGTAAATCATCTGGCATTTTCCGGCAATCTGGCCGAAGGCAGCGTTCCTGCCGCAGAGCTTTTCGTAGAACGCGTGCGTGGTGACGACCGTCTTGACGTCGGCCTTTTCGATACAGCCGAGGATGGTGTCGACGGGGGAGGAATAGTTCAGGTTGACGCTCGTCTTGCCCGTACCGAGAATCGAGATGATGCCGAGTGCGGCGTCGCGGCTCGTGGGGAGCATAAAGCCGACGTTGCGGTCGTTCTTGGTGACCGCCTTGATTTTTTTGCCGAAGTAGTGGCAGAGACGAATCATGCCGTAGCCGTTCACATGGTGGCCGGCGGGGTCGATGAGGATAACGCGCGAGCGGCGCTTGCGCATGGCCTTGAACCAGAGCGGGATAATCGATTCCGAGTTGTCCATGGCGAGGTTCCAGAT
>CADBLC010000187.1:6411-8099 GCA_902795385.1 Fibrobacter succinogenes
CGGTTCACGCATTCGGAGGCGTGGCTGTAGCGGCTGCCCCAGAGGCCCTGGATGTAGAACGGCACGATCGGTGCGCCTGTACCTTCGATGGCCTTGGAGTAGTCGAGCGAGAAGGCCGATACGAACGGGGTCTTGGATACTTCGCCTTCGGGGAAGATGACGACGGCTTCGCCGTTGAGGAGCGCCTTGTGGATTTCGGCCATGGCGGGCTCCGGGTCCCTGCGGTTGATGTTGATGAGGGACTTGCCGTGCTTGAACCAGCGCTGGTACCAGTCGGCGAAAGTATTGCGGTTACTCGCGATGCGGAGCGGCCTTGGGCTCGACATCTGCAGTACGGCCCAGTCGATAAAGCTGAAGTGCGGCCCCACGAGCAGGAGCGGACCCGTTTCCGGGATGTTCTGCACGCCCATCACCTTGACGCGGTAGCGGAACACGAACGCGAAAGCGAAACGGAGCGTTGCGCGCAAAAGGGCCATCGGGTTCTTTTTGAGGTTCGTGATGAAGGTCAGCGCGAGGATGACCGCGAGGATCATGAAGCAGTGATTGAGCGTGACCGAGGTAAAGATGAGCAACAGCGTCTGGCCGCCCATGATGAGCACGAGGAAGGCCATCTGGATCATGTTTGCGACGGCGTGGATGCGGCCGGCCGTGTCGGGGCGCGTAAAGTTCTGGATGACGGTGCGCAATATGACGAAGGCAAGGCCCGTGCTTATACCGATAATGCCGTAGAGGACGCCCTGGAGCCAACCGTTATGCACGAACGGGAGTGAGAACATCGTGATGGCGGCGGCCGCTGCAGAGAACGGGATGAGCCCCGTTTCGACGAACCCCTTCGAGGCCTTGCTTGCGATAACGGCACCGACAACGTAGCCTACTGCCGCAAAGAACATGGAGACGGGAATAACGGCCGTGTTGAGCATGTCTGCCATGTTCTGGATGAGAATCAAGAAAATCTGCGTGATGCCCCAGAAGGCGGAAAGGCCGAGGATGGAAAGGCGCACGATGGGGTGGCGCCAGGTGGCGGCGAAATTGCGCCTGGGGGAGCGGAACTTGAGCGAGCCGTGGGTAACGCCCGCCTTGATGCAGAATCCGGCGATGCTCGTGATGACGCTCAAGCCGAGGTAAATCCAGAGCGTGAGTTCGATGCTTACGGGGGAGTCGGGCCTGCCCGAAAGTCCCATGGCGAAAAAGGCGGCACCGGCGGTTCCGAGTGCGGAAAGCGACATGTACCAGGAATTGATTTTGACGAGGTCTTCGCTCTCGACCATCTCTTTCATGATGCCGAGCTTGGCGGGGGTAAGGACGGCGAGGAATACGCCGTAAAGTCCGAGCAGCCCGTAGGCGACCCATTCGGCGCCCGCCACGTAGCACACGACAATCGCGATGACGGAAGCGAGCATGCCCACCGACGACCAGGCCATCACGCGGCCCTTATGGAAACGCCCGGCAAAGTAGCTTGCGGCAGGCATCATGAAGATGCTCGGGGCGAAAATGGCGACCTGGAGCAGCATGCTGCGCCACCAGAACGCGGAACCTTCGAACGAGAACGAGAGCCAGCGCTGGAAGTGGACGAACAGTCCCATCTGTACGAAGATGGCACAAAAGACAAAAATAAGGTACGCGACAACACTGGGGTACTTGTTCAGTTTCATATAACCTCTTGTGGGGGGACAAGATAGAATTATGAG
>CADBLC010000188.1 GCA_902795385.1 Fibrobacter succinogenes
CATCGAAAGCCGTTTCGCATCAACTTTCCCCGACTCCGGAGAAGAATCCTCGACAACGGTAAACGCGGTTCCATTCTTTATCGCTTCATACTGCAGCACATTCGCATAAAGCCGTTTCATCTCGGATGTCGCCGGATGGTTATCGTCGCGGCTCGCATAGAGTTCCAGCAAATCGCGCGACGAAGTCAATTCCGCATAGCTTACATAGCGCAAATCACTCGGCAAACGCAGAGCATCCAACACATCGCCACGCAACACCTTAAAAAGCGCAAGATTCCCTGTTCTTTCGGGCAAATCCTTTATCCACCCCACAATGTTTACGGCAGGCTCCTTCCCTTCGCAAAAATCTTTTTCCCGGCACTTGTAAGTCACACGCCCGCTCAAGTCATCGAGGAACCCGCGGGCAAACGAATCAAACGGACGCACAACGCCATCTACAATCACCGGAGCTTTTCTATCCACCGAGAACCATATCAGAGCATCGTTTGGAATTTCATCAGCCCGAACATTCATCGGCAACGCAAGCATCGCAAGCGCCAACACCGGCACGATTTTTGCGCCCATCCGAGATGCGGGCATTCGAGATGCGCTCATTCGAGTAGCACGCACCTTCACCGCATAATGAAACGCTGCCCCCAACAGAAACAGCACCATAAAAGCGTACGGGATAAAATGGAACGGGTCGTAGAACGCCTTATACATCTCAACACTCTTGCCAGGCGCCATCTCCACGCTCCCGCGGTATTGTACATAATACGGCCAGCGGTTTTCAAGAATCCTCGCACTTTCGCCCATAGGGGCAATCCCGAGGCTGTCCTTTGCATCAAAGAACTTCACGTTTTCCGCTTGCGCCTTCGTCGGCGTCACGGCCGCGAAACCGTTGTACTCGCGCTTGATTTCATTCCCGACAACGCCACCCGCGAGCAACACGAGCAAGGCAACATGCATAAGCCAGAGGCCCGCGTTTCTCCAACCGCGGGGCATACGAAAAACCATACTCGCGATAAGGTTCGCGCACGCAACAACCGCGACGCTCTTGAAGGCGGGCAGCGGAACAACGCCCAGCACCCATATAAAGAAGCTGTCAAAAAAGCGCTCGATGGCAACCGAAGCCGGCATTCCTGCAGCCTCCGCATTCGCCTGCGCCAGTGTTCCCCAGAACGTGAGCAAAGGACAACAACCGTCACCTTCAGCGAACCCATCTGTTTCAAATACTCTTTCGTCTTTCGTCTCTCTTCTATCGTCTAGATAGCCTCCACCCACACGAACTTGCTTTCGTCGAGTTCCTGTTCGCCATCAAAGCGGTAGGCGACAAGCCGGCCGTCGCCACGATAACCCGCCACGCTGTAATCTAGGCAGCACACGTTGTGGCGGATCAGCCGAGGCATTCCGGTAAGCCAGTAATGGCCAAAGAACACGGGCCGCTCCCCTTCGCCATAAAAATCGCGCCCGCACACCTCCGCAGGGGCTTCGCAGGCAGGCAACTCTACACCCGGCTGAAAGGCTAGCTCGCGCAACGTCTTGTTTTTCGGGTCAATCCACCACCGGATACGCGCACGCTTGCGCAACACGTTCTCGCCATCGCGGAACGTAATCCCGTCGGGCAAATCCATCTCGGGGCCCTTCAAGAAGTAGTTTATCGGGTCAAAGAGCGAAGCATCGTACTCGTTGAACTGGTCGTTCGCACGCGCCATAAGTTCATTGAAATCTCCGTCGGAAAAGCTGTGGATGCCCGCGGCATCTAGCGTACGTGCTGCGCCATGGTCAAAGCAGGCATGCTGCGCACGAAACAAATCCGTTTCCAAGAAGAACGGCAATGTCCGGAGGAACCCGAGCATCTCTTCGAATTCCTGCTTACGGCCCTTGTAGCTTTCGACCGTCTTGGCATGGATGGCGACCTTGTTGAAACTATGTTCACGCATGTAGCCACCGCGAATGCAGTGTATCACGTGCGAGCCACCCGCGCCGTTCAGCTGCCAAAAGCATAATGCATTGAATTCATGGTTCCCCATCAACGCTACGGCATCTCCGGAATCGCGCATGGCACGCACCAGGTTGACGACCTCGCGCGACTGGTTCCCGCGATCGATGTAGTCGCCCAGAAAGACGACCGTCCGCGCACCGCCGGGATAGCGAAAACTCCCCGCCGATTCCACGTAACCGAGCTTTGCAAGCAGCAGCCGCAACTCGTCGTAATGCCCGTGGATATCGCCGATAAAATCTATGGAAGGATTCATATCCGAAATATAATTTCTATTCCCGAAGGCGTCGGCTTTTTTTATCTTTTTCGCATGTTCCATCCTATCCGGCACTTTATTACCATCACGAGGCATCGCCACGAAGTCGTGCGCCTGTGTTTCAGGGCCGGCATCGGATTCCAGGGGTTCTTTCACGACCTGTCCAAGTACTCGCCCACGGAGTTCATCCCGGGAGCGCACTACTACAGCGGCAAGGAATCCCCGAACAACGGCGAGCGCCGCGACAAGGGCTACAGCCTTGCCTGGATGCACCACAAGGGCCGCAACAAGCACCACTTTGAATTCTGGTACGACTACGAACTCGCCACCAAGAAAATCGTGCCGATGGACATGCCCGACCGCTACATCAAGGAAATGTTCTGCGACCGCGTCGCCGCCTCCAAGACGTACAACAAGCAAGGCTACACCGACAAATCGCCGCTCGAATACCTCCAAAAGAGTACGGCCAACGAAAAGATGACACCTACCACCTACCGCAAGCTCCTGTACCTGTTGCAGATGCTTGCCGAAAAGGGCGAAAAGGAGACTCTCAAGTTCATGCGGCACTGCAAGGAATTGCCTCTCGCCGAGATTGCCCCGAGCACAGCCCCGTAAAATCCTATATTTTTACTGTCGCGGATGGTCGCGACACCAACACCTGAACGGAAAGGCTAAAAAAATGGAAATCGGAAAAATTAACCGCGCACGCGTCGACGCCATCATGCCCCAGGGATTCTACCTGGAACTCGAGACGGGCGGACGCATTCTACTCCCCGGCAACAAGAACCAGTTCACGCTCGAAGAAGGCGAAATCATCGACGTGTTCGTGTACATGGATTCCGAAGACCGCCCCATCGCCACACTCGACAAGCCCCTTGCGCAAGTCGGCGAATTTGCCGTTCTCACCGTCAAGGAAGTCAACCGCATCGGGGCCTTCCTCGACTGGGGCCTCAACAAGGACTTGCTCCTCCCCTACAAGCAGCAGCTCGGCGAACTGCAGCGCGGCGACAAGTGCGTTGTCTACGTTCTCCTCGACGAAAAGAGCGGACGCCTCGTCGCCACCGAAAAGATCAAGAGTTTTTTGGACACGGACACCTCCGAGCTCCACATCGGCGAACGCGTTGAACTCGCCGCCTACGAGGTGACTCCCGACTACGTCGACTTCCTGGTGAACTACCGCTATACCGGGCGCCTCATGGTGACCCGCGGCATGGAACGCATCTACATCGGCGACACGATGACCGGCTACATCCAGCGATTCACCTCCGACGGAAAGATTACGCTGAACCTCTCGCCTGTCGGCTACAAGGGAATCATGAACAGCGAAAGCCCTGCCGCCATCCTGCAAAAGCTGGAAGAGGCCGGCGGTTCGCTCCCCTACGGAGACCACTCCGACCCGGAGATTATCCGACAGGAATTCGGCGTGTCCAAGAAAACGTTCAAGAAAATTCTCGGAACCCTCTTCCGCGAAGGCAAAATCATCCTAGACGACGACGGATTCAGGCTGCCGTAATTAAAAAAAAGCGTGTAAAAAACGTTTTTCTCAAGAAAAAACTCCGCAAGCCTTCACATTGCGTTTTTTCGTTATATATTTGGTCTAGAAGAACTCCCCCGTTCTCCGTAACATAGATTTTTGAGGTGTGAATGCTAGGTGTAATAGGCCGTTTGGCTGTGGTCTGCTCTCTTTTTACAACGTTCTCCTTTGCCACCAATATCATGGATGCCCGCGATAGCCGGAACTACAAGACTATCCCCAGCGGCAAGCTGAACTGGTTCTCCGGAAATTTGACTTTCAAGAATTCCGAATCGCATGCAAGCAACGGGACTGTATACTATCCCAGCGAAAGCTGGAAGAACGTGTGCCCCGAAGGAACCCACCTCCCGACTATCGCCGAATGGAGCGAGATCAAGAAAGACCGCTTCATGGGCCCGCGAAAGACGCCTAACGTGAAGAGCTTCGCCGGAAAGACCCGCGGTTACTTCGACAAGAACGACAGCAAGAAGAAAATCAAGAACAAAGACGTCGCCTACTTTGCCGTAGACGGAGTCGAGAACCAGGTGGTAATGTTCGACATCAAGCGCGGGAACGTGAAATCCGTAATCCTCCCGCCCACCGCACTTGTCCCCGTCCGCTGCGTCAGCGAGCGTGACCTTTTGGCCGAGAAGAACGTCTCCCGCGACGACATGACATTGACCGACTCCCGCGACGGCAAGAAGTACAAGGTCGAGGAGAAGGCCGGCAAGCTCTGGATGACGGCCAACCTCAGGTTCAGCCTCCAGTCTGCAAAGCAGTGCTTTTTGGAAGACACGCTGTTCTGCAAGAAGCACGGACGCTTCTACACCTACCACGAAGCGAAAAAGGCCTGTCCTCCCGGATGGCACCTCCCCGACGACGGCGAATGGCGCGACTACCAAAAGGAAAGCGTCAACTGGGATAACCTGGGCGTAGGTGGTTGCAGGGACTGGGACGAATACTGCGACGAGGCAACGACGGGCCACTACTGGTCGTCCACTTCCATCACAAAGAACACGGGACGTTCCTGGGAATTCCGCAGGAAGGGCAAGAACATCAACCGCACCGACGAGAGCACCCAGAAGGGGCTTTACGTAAGGTGCGTTGCAGGACTTGAATAAGGAAGGTGAAAATGAAATCGGGCGTTTTCAAGATTACAGCAATTGTTTCGGCAACCGCCTTGGCCTTGCTCCTGGGCGCCTGCTCCGACGACGGCTCAGGCACAACCAACGTTAGCCACGGGGAATTCAACATCCCGATTCCAGACGGGCTTGCCGAAGATTCCGTCGATGTAAAATATGATACCACATGGGCAAATGACGACATCGATTCCACAAGCATCGCATCATCGAGCTCCGAAGCT
>CADBLC010000189.1 GCA_902795385.1 Fibrobacter succinogenes
AAGCTCGGCGAAGTTCACGCCAGCAATGGCTGCGGCGAGGTCGGCGCGTTCAATGCCAGCCTTGCGCATGATGCTGCAGAGGCGCACGTGGGCGTTCTGCACGTACGGGCCGGTATCGCCTTCAAAGCTCATCACTGCATCCCAGTCAAAGCGCACATCCTTCAGGCGGCTGTTCTTCAAGTCGTTGAAGGTGAGTGCCGAGATTCCGATCTGGCGTGCGATGAGTTCCTTGTTCTCGAGGCCCGGATTCTTCTGGTCGATGAATTCGAGAATTTTCTTCTGGGCGGCTTCAATCACGTCGCGAAGCAGGCTTGCGGTACCCGTACGGGTCTTGCCCTTTTCCCACTTGCCGTCAACCAGCTGCAGAATCACGCCGAACGGAATGTGGTACATGTCCTTGTACCATTCGCGACCCATCTTCTTCAAGACGTGGAACACCTGCTTGAAGTGCAGGGCTTGTCCCAAGTCCACCACGTAGAGGCACTTGTCGAAGTTGTATTCCTTCTTGCGGTAGCAGGCGGCAGCCAGGTCGCGGGTGGCGTACAAGGTAGAACCGTCGCTCTTGCGGATAAGGCAGGGGTTCAGGTCGAACTCGTCGAGCATCACCACGTCCAAATCCTGGCTTTTGACCATCAGGTTCTTTTCGCGGAGTTCGTCGAGAATCGCCGGAATCTTGTCTTCGAAGAAGGATTCGCCGGTGTAGTGGTCGAAGCCCACGCCCATCATGTCGTAGATGCGCATGAGTTCCTTGAGGGTTGCTGCGCGGAAGGCGGTCCAGAGCTTGCGGTAGAATTCGTCGCCCTGTTCGAGCTTGGTGAACGCGGCGCGCGCTTCGTCTTCGAGGCCCGGCTCTTCCTTAGAGGCCTTGGAGAAGGCGGCGTAAAGGATGTTCAGTTCCTTCACGGTGAGGCTATCGAGCGTGGCATCGTCCGTGGGGCGGTTTTCGCGCAGGTACATCACGATGAGCTTGCCGAAAGCGGTTCCCCAGTCGCCCAAGTGGTTGATGCGTTCCACCTTGTAGCCTGCGGCCTTGTAGATGCGGGAAAGCGAGTTTCCAATCATCGTGGAGCGCAGGTGGTGGAAGGCGAGTTCCTTCCAATCATCGTGGAGCGCAGGTGGTGGAAGGCGAGTTCCTTGCCGATGTTCGGGGAGCTGAAGTCGATGCACACGACCTTGCCATTCGGAGCGGCATGTCCGTATTCAAGGCCCTTAGCGGCGATTTCTTCGAGCGTCGACTTCGCGAGGAATCCGCGGTCGATGAAGAAGTTCAGGTAGCCGTTCACGGCTTCGACCTTCGAGAGGCCTGCGGGGAGCTTCACCTGGGCGGCGAGGTCTTCCGCAATCATCTTCGGGGCCTTGCGCATCACCTTCGCGAGCGAGAAACACGGGATGGTGAAGTTGCCGTGGCTGGTGTCAGGCGGCACGGAGATAAGCTTTAAAGCGGCTTCCTTCTCGAAGGAACCGGTGGCGGCGAGCGCCTCTGCGATTTCTTGCTCAAACGAGTTCATCTTCACTGCTCTTCTTCTTGGAGGTCTTCTTCACAAAGTCGGCTTCGTCGAGTTCCACAATCTTGCCGTCGGCGTACAGGCGGTCGAGCGAAATCTCGTTACGCTTTTCTTCTTCGAACAGGTGGACCATCAGGTCAAGCCCTGCGTCGAACACGGCCCAGCGCACGCCTTCCTTGTATTCCACGCCCACGGACGTGAGCTTGTTCGCCTTGAATTCCTTGCGGAGTTCGTTCAAGATGGCCTGCATCTGGGCTTCGCTTTCGCAAGTGGCCACGAGGAAAAAGTCCGTTACATCCTTGATGCCGCGGAGGTCCATCAGCTGCACGTTCTGGGCGCGCAGTTCAAACAGGATGCCGGCTCCAATCTGTACGGACAGAGGCAGGTCTTTGGTCTGAGTTGTCATTCTTCTTCTCCCTGTTCGGGTTCTACTATCTTTTTGAAATCCTTACCGATGTAGATCGACGCGACGAGAAAGTTCCGCCGGTCGTCCCTGATCGTCATGACGTTCTTCGTCTTGAGCGTCCTCGCCAGGGCCTCGGCCCCTTCCCACGGGACGGAATCCCTCAAGACGACGATGGTCTCGTCATAGTTCTGTAGCCGGTCGTTGCGCGAGATGACTACGTCAAAGCCGTTCTTGCGGAGGAACGCGGTCATCTTGGAGGCTGCTCCCGGTATGCCGCAACTGTTCAGTACCTCCACGTCGCCCTTGTAATGACGGACTTCGAGGACTTCCTCCTTCTTTTCTTCCTCGCAACCGGCCAGGAGCAAGGCGGCAAAGACGAAGGCTATGGAAAGCGGCTTGTTGATCATCTACGCCTAAATGTAGAATATCTTCGGCGGTCGTAGGGACGGAGGGGGTCGCGCCAAGGCCCGTAAGCCTTGAAAGCGTCGCTTTCGTTGATGAACATCAGGTGCAGCGAAGTGTTTTCGGTGGGCCTGTATTCTAGTTCCACGTCGGGCAGAATGAATTGGACGTTGCCCTGGCGAACGTCTTCCCTGGCGATGGACTTGGGACCGTCCCAGTGTACGTACAGTGGCATCCAAAGGCCCAAACTTGCATACAAATGAAGGTCTGGCGTAAATTCGTAGGCTAAATGGGCAAGGTAGCTCTGTTGGCTAACTTTTAGCCAAGGGCTCGAAAAGAAACTGAGGGAGTATGTGTAGGCAACGCTCAATGCGGGGTCTATGGGCTCCCGGCGCAGCAGCCGTTCTGGGTCGAAATGCTCGCGGTTCCAGGGAATTCCGTCGTCCATGATGACGTAGACCGTGTCGACGACGGTGTCGGGGACTGCGGCCACGGCAAAAACGGCGGAATCCGCTTTTGCGGGTGATTCCGCAAGGGCAAACGATACCATGGCGATTGTCAGCAACAATAACCGCATGTTATGAATATAGCAAAAGGGCGGTGGAAACGCTAAACGATTTCGTTCTTGGCGTTTACGTGGATAACGGTGGGCTTCCACGATTTTGCTTCGTCTTCGCTCATGGTCGCATAGGCCACGATAATCACGAGGTCACCGGGCTGCACGAGCCTTGCCGCGGCGCCGTTCAGGCAGATAACGCCGGAACCTGCGGGGCCCTCGATCACGTAGGTGTCGAGGCGGTTGCCGTTGTTCACGTCGAGCACGCCGACCTTCTCGTAGGGGAGAATGTGCGCCGCGTCCATCAGGTCGCGGGCAATAGTGATGGAACCCTCGTAATTGAGGTTCGCATCGGTCACGGTAGCACGGTGAATCTTGCTTTTGAGTAATTCCAGCTGCATGGTGCGCTTAGAACTTCATCTGGAGAATTCCGGCGACGCCCTTGTCAGGAGTGGGGACTACGCCGAAGCTGAAACGGTTCGCGTCCGGGTTGCTATCCCACTGGGTGCCAAAGAACGCATCTGCAAAGGAGTAGATGTGGGCGCCGATAACGGGAATGAGAGCGTAGAACCAGCTGGAATTGTTCTCGACCTTCAGGTAGACGGTCGTGGCGACACCCAGGAGCCAGACGGCGTCGATGAACGTCGCCTTGACGAGGTAGTCTTTTTTCCACTGGTAGAGGCTAGGAATCAGAAGAGAGAGGTAAGCGTAACCTTGGTCGCCGTGATTGTTGCGGTAGGAACGGTCAATATCGGCGTCTTCCATGCCCTCGGAGCGCTGGGCGAGCCAGGCGTCTTCGGTGATGTTCATCTTTTCCCAGGGTTTCTGGAGGTATTCGGAGGGACGGACACCCAATTCGACGATGCGGGTGAGCTTATCGCGGGAAATACCGGCTTCCTTGATCTGCTGGAATTCCCACTGGGTAAGCCCCATTTCTTCGTAACGGAAGCCTTCCCATTCGTCTCCGCTGGCCTTGGCTTTGCCTACATCGGCTTCGTCGTCGTCAACAGCGGATTCGTCGCTGCCATAGGAATAGCTGGGTTCGTCGGCGCTTTCAGTGGCTTCGTCGTCATCGTAGCCATACTGAGCGAAAGCCATAGAGCCCGCAATCAGCAACGTAGACAAAATTTTACACCAGTTCTTCATTGAGTCCTCATTTTCCGTTCCTTTAGTGCCGGGGGAGGGAATCGAACCCTCACACTCTCGCGAGTACCGGATTTTGAGTCCGGCGCGTCTACCAATTTCACCACCCCGGCTAGGGAGCAACTCAAATATAGCACAATTTGGATGTTTTTTGTAGGGTTGAATATGCAAAAACAGCCAAATTTGGGCGATTATTTACGAGAATAGGCCCTAAATTCGATGTTTAGGGGCGTCAATTTTTCGGCGCCGAAGTCTATGGCCTTTTCCTTTGTTTCAAAATTTTTGGATTGGACCAAGTACAAAGTTTTTGTTTCGCCGACGCGTTCTTCGATTGTGCATTCGATTCCGCGCTTTTTCAGGTTGTTCACCAGGAACTCCGCATTGGATTTCACGCCGAAGGCACCGAGCTGGAGGTACCAGTTGCCGTCTTGGGGCTGAGCTTTTTTCTCCGGAACAACTTCGGCGCTTGCCGCCTTTTCTTCTTTTGCGGGTTGAACTGCCGCAGGCGGTTGGGCTTTTTCGGCGGTGGCCGGAGCCGGCTTGCCCAGGTTGCCGCATGCTTCGGAAAGCCGTTCGTTCTTGACTTTGGGCTGTACCGCGGCGCAAACCTTCTGTAGGACGGTCGCCTGGTTCGGGTGCGAGGTCTCGATAGCGCGAACCAGGTCGTCGGCCGCGAGGTCGTACTTGCCCATGTAGAGCCTGAACTGTGCGCTGGTCATCAACAGGTCGGCGTAGATGGCTTTTTGCGGGTTGGCCTTCTGGATGAGGCTGTCGAGGCGCTTGCCCGCAATCTTGAACGACTGGGCGTTGCCCGTCTGCGAAAGGGCGAGAACGTCCCACAGGTAGCATTCGGCCTTTAGGGAGTCGGGCTCCTTGGGGCATGCGGCCTCGTAGGCGGTCGCGGCTTCTTGCCACTTGCCTGCGACGTAGGCCTTCTGTGCATCCGCCTTTGTCTGCGCGAACGCATTTGCTGCAAAAGCAGAAAGCAAAACTGCAGCAACCCTACGAACATTCCAAAACTTCATCTTCATTACCTCATACCACAATTATCCATCATCAATTATCAATTATCAATTA
>CADBLC010000190.1 GCA_902795385.1 Fibrobacter succinogenes
ATCCGCGACCTCGTCCCCGCCGGCAAGTACCGCAGCCTCGCGCAAGACCACGCCAAGCCCGCTCTTGCGCTCGGCCCCGCCGACGTCCAGCACCGCATCTCCGGAATCGTCAACGCCGCCGGCACGCCCTGCCCCGCGCTCCCGATCGCCGTCTGCGGCATCGGCGACCCGGAGCGCTTCCGCAAAGACCTCGCCGACTACGGCACCGCCCCGTCAAAGCTAATCGCCACTCCCGACCACTGCAAGAATTTCGAGAAGCATCTGCTGCAAGCCATTCGCGAAGGCCACCACACCGTCATCACCGAAAAAGACTCTACAAGGCTCCGCAACGAAATCCGCCAGAACCCCGCCGTGTTCGTCGCCCGCCAGCAAACAACCGTCTCGGGCACCGCATTCCAAGCCATTTCGGCGCTTTTTTCAAAATAAAGTCATTTTTGCACGACCGCAAATCATTATATTTTTCTTAAAATAAAGGTCAACTAAGAAGGATTGGGAAATGACCCTCACGAAACGAATCTCCGAGTTAATGCAGGCGATTACTGCAAACATCCCCGAACGTGAATTCTGTATCCAGTTGGGATTCCTGGCAACACTCGTCGGCAAGCCCTTCTACCTGTACGGCCGCTCCGGTTCCGGCAAGGCCCTCGTCATAGACCGCATCACCAGCGCCTTCAGGAACGTGAAGATCCTCAAGCTCGGCAAGCGCGAACAGGAACTCCCGCCAAGCCTCGACTCCTACGACATCGTCATCTTCCAGAGTTTCAATCCGTTCGAAGAAAAGAACAAGGCCAACGTCCATATCGCCATCGAAGACCGTTCCAAGGCCTCGCTCATCATCTCGGGCGACATCCGCCCCGAAGTGGCGCTCAACCGTACCGAGATTACCGACAAGATTACACTCATCGTCGCACTCCCCGACAGCATCTCGTCCGATGCACTGTGCAACCTGCTCATGACGCCGAGCGACATCTCGCTCACACATATCCCCGTGGGCCTCACCGTCACCGCCGACGAAAAGGCGCAGTGGAACGACGAAATCAAGAAGGTCACCCTCTCCGAAGACACTCTCTACATTATCGGTGAAATCGCGAAGACCTGCGACGAGAACAACATCTACGTTCCTATCCGCAAGTGGATCGCGCTCACGAACATCATCAAGGCGGCAGCCTTCTTCAACGGCAGGCAAGAGACTCGCATCACCGACACGTTCTTCCTCGGCACTCCCATCTGGGGCCGCACGATGACGAACACGACCATCATCGAGAGCTACAAGAACATCGTCCGCGCCCGCATCCTCAAGGAAATCCCGGACATCATCAGCAATCCCTACGATGCCGACGACCTGCTGCGCCGCGTAAAGCACATCCTGTTCACCAGCAACAACCTGTACGAAACGAAGATGTTCAACAACGAACCGTGCGTCTTGTACAAGATCAACATTGCCGGCGAACCCGCCCCGCTCTATGTTCCCCTGCGCTATGTGGAAAGCGACGAAGACTTCAACCCGCTAAACGAGCTCAAGCAAGAAGAAAAGCGCGTGCGCTGCAACTTCCACGGAACCACGAGCTGCACCATCTCTATCGATTCCGCCGTCAAGACCATCGGGCTGCGCAACACGTACGCCCGCGGGCTGCAGGGCCAGCAGACCAAACCGCAAGGCAAGTTCGAAGACTTCGGTACGCTCCCCACCTACATCCTCATGGAAAACGCCCCCGAAGTGATTGAGCAGAAAAAAGCGCAGCTTGCCGACATCCGCGAAGAAATCCAGACGGCAGCCGAACGCGAAACCAAGAACCTGCAGACGCTGCGCAACGTGTTCAACGACATCAAGGCGTCAAAGGACGACCTGTTCTGCCACAAGGAATTCTTCAAGAAGGCACAGGAACAGGTAACGGAACTGTTCGAGTCCACCAAGACGATTATCGGGAAAATCAAAGAGGCTCACGAGCTCATCGCGAACCAGAAAACATTCTAGACTACAGCCCTTCGACGCTATCGGGAATCTCGCTACGGATAACGAGCAAGATGGCGTTCTGGCCTACGATAACGTACTTTTCACCGTTGATTTCAATTTCGGTGCTGTTGGCATGCAGGTACAGCGCCTCATCGCCTTCGTGCACCTGTAGCGGCACGTAGTTCACGCGGCTACCGGAATCCTCGCGGAAGAGTTCGTCCGGCTCCTGGGACGAAGGAACCGGATAGCCCGGCCCCACGCGCATCACGATACCCGTATGGACGGAATCCCTCTCTCTCACGCTCGGGGGCAGGTAAAGGCCGCTATCGGTCTTATTGGATGCTTCGAGCGGCTTTATCAGCACGCGGTCGCCTATAACAACAATATTTTTCAACGGATCCATCATACCCTACAAGATAGAATTTATATTGGGAGTGGAATGCTCTATATCATCGCGACAATATGGCTAGTCATTTTCGCCTTCCTGGCGGTCTATCTCGGCCGTACCCCCAAGGGGAGGGGCTGGCTCAGGATCCTGTGGAACAGTCGCAAGGTACGCAAGGGATTCATCATCACAATCGTCACGTCGTGCGTTATCGTGGCCGCCTACGTGTTCATTCCGTCCGATTCCAGCAACAAGATTGACTCGAGGCCCATCTTCGAGGGCTATGCGCAGACGCTCATCCTCAAACTGCAGGAGCAGGGAGCCATCGTTCTCGACTCCACCTGCGACCTCGACGCGCCACAGCCCGAAATCGCCTACATCCTTCCTGCCGTCATCGCGGTCTACAACGAAATCGTCAAGAACCCGACTACGCCGCGCCTCGCCCGTATCGACGAAATCGCCGTCATCTATTTTGACGGTTACAAGCAGTTCCGCAACAGGAGCATCAACATTATCAAGGGCATCCAGAAAAAGCTCGGACCGCGCTATGTCGTACAAATTATCAACGGCGATTCCAGCCACGAGTTGAAAATCGCCTACAGGGGAAAGCCCTGGGACAACGAGCAGCTTTGCGGCCTGCCCGTCATAGACGCAAGCATCCGTGCAGGCACCGACCCGGCACTGCTCATGTCGCTCATCCGCCACATTTCGGGATTCGACTTCAACTACGAAGGCGACAGGCGCGGACGCGGGCTGATGGCCATCAAGTCGGGCTACGGGCTTGAGCAGATTCTTGTAGGGGCGCGCATGCTCAAAGACGCGCTAGACAGCACGCAGAACATCGAAGACGCGGTAGCCACGTTCTACCCCATCCACGACCTGCAAGGCATGAACACCGAATGGCGCAAGAGCCCGCTCAAGAATTCCTGGGTAAGGGAAGTCCTCGCCGACGTTCCCTTCTACCGCAACAACGGACTGAAATAAAAACGCCAAGCCGAGAGTTGAGATAAAAAAAGCGACCCGAAGGTCGCCTTTTTTAAAGAGTCTTTTTCGATTACACCTTGTCGAGGGCCTGCGTGAGGTCGGCGATGATGTCTTCGACGTTCTCGATACCCACGCTGAAGCGGATCAGGTCCGGTGCAACGCCTGCTTCGATGAGCTGTTCGTCGCTGAGCTGACGGTGCGTGTGGCTTGCCGGGTGCAGCACGCAGCTGCGAGCATCGGCCACGTGGGTCACGATGCAAATCATCTTGAGGCTATCCATGAACTGGATGGACTTTTCACGACCACCCTTGATGCCGAACGTGAGCACGCCGCACGGGAGACCACCCTTGAACTGCTTCTGGGCGAGTTCGTAGTACTTGTCGCCTTCGAGGCCAGCGTAGTTAACCCAAGCAACCTTCGGGTGATTCTTGAGGAACTTGGCGCAAGCGAGAGCGTTTTCGCAATGGCGCGGCATGCGGAGGTGCAAGGTTTCGAGACCGACGTTCAGGAGGAACGCGTTCTGCGGAGACTGGATGGAACCGAAGTCGCGCATGAGCTGGGCGGTCGCCTTCGTGATGTAGGCGCCCTTGCCGAAAGCCTTCGTGTAGGCGAGACCGTGGTAGCTCGGATCCGGTTCGGTGAGGCCCTTGAAACGGTCGTGGTTTGCTTCCCAGTCGAAGTTGCCGCTATCCACAATGCAGCCACC
>CADBLC010000191.1 GCA_902795385.1 Fibrobacter succinogenes
TACGGCGACGCCAACAAGGAATTCGAAGCCTACGAAGCCGCCAAGGCCGCGCAGTAACGATTCCCTGCAAAAAGATTTGCCCCGGTTTAGCCGGGGCTTTTTCATTGTCCCAGTTTGACTGGGGCTTTTTTTATGGAGTTTCCTACGGACTTGTCCGAAGGCTCTTCCGCCAACGTTCCCGAATCAGCTGCAAGTCGTGCTGGTACGGGTTTCGCTTGAAATCTTCGAACGCCCACTGCGTCGGGTGGAACAGGCCCTTGGCATAGGTCAAAAGCATGTCGAGCCATACGCCATCGCCGGCATACAGCTTGAAGGGACCGCGCTTATAGCTGGGCAATACCACCTTGTCCAAGTCCATGTAGCCGATATCGACATTAACTTGTCTACAATCTCCTTCTGCAGCCATCGCCATTTCCAAAGCATTGCTTCTGGCTTTCTCCAAGGCAATAGACTCGGCCGGGATGCACTTTTCGAAGCTCAGCACCCCTCGATAAAGCCCCGCTCCCATTTCGGGCTCGTAATACGAGGTCTTGTCAAATGCGAAAAGCTTTCCCTTGTAACGGATCGGTCCCCATTCGCCCTCCAGTTTCGAGAGCACCGTCGGGTCCCATTCCCCGCCACGCTGCAAGACAAACGCAATCAGTTGTACCGGTTCAGAAAAATTAGACGGTTTCATATCAGTGCGGGAATATCATAAGGTTTCGGCGAATCAGTTCGAGCTGCTGTTCGGAGAAGCCCTCGAAGGATTCGTCCATTGTCGCCGGGAACATGAAGTTCCTGGCATCGGGACATTCCGCGATAGCCTGCGCATCCGAAGCATCCCAGAAAACGCGCTCGTAGAATTCCCCGGGCATCACGGGACGCTGCGGAACGGAAGGTTCCATCACCGAAGATTTCAAGAGACGGCGGCGCAAGAGTTCAACGCAATACGGCGTATCTTCCAGGCCGTCCTCGATAATGGACAAGTCATGCGACACCGAAAAGTCATTCATCGTCGAAGTCGTATGCCGCAGGCCAAAAAAGTGTCCCGTCTCGTGCAATATCGTTTCGACAATCTCGTCCGACGAAAGCAGGCGTTCCTTCTTGGAACCTTCCGCCGACATCACGTAATTGCCGACAAGTACCGTGCTGAGCGCCCCACCGCCCAGGTTACCGCTAAAGAGACTCGCATAGCCAATCGTCAGTTCCCGCTCTATCCGGTAAACATAGACGATATCGAGAGCCTCCCTCACATGGTCCTCGGGCCAGCCGCCCAACTCGTACAGGAACATGTCCGACGAAGACCTTCCCGCCAGCCAAGGTTCGTTCGCCGGGTACTTGCTGCCCAGCTTTGGGTGCTGATCCGCATAGCGGATGTAAATCGTATCGATATGGACGCTCGTATAGTACTTGCGGAACGCCTGGAGAGTCTTTTGGGCAAGCTCTTCCACGCCAACGCTGTCCGACGTAAGCGTATGCTTCCCCACTACGACCAGGTTCAGCGAGAAATGGTCAGAGTAGGCGCCACTACCAATCCAGCGAACACTATCCGTCCGTCCCTTGTAGAACGCACCGTCAACAGAGAGGGATGTCGCCCATTCCGCGTTATCCTTTTCTTCGCAGGTAAAGGTGTACACAAAACGGCCGTCAATTTCCTTGGGCTGCAAGCTACGGATTTTCTTGCCATAATAGGCGGTGCTGTCCGAGTTCAGGTAAAGATGGAAAAGCTGCAATTCCGGCACCCCGGATACCAAAGGGTCCTTCTTGAACGAAAGTTCGTAAGATGCGTTGGGATGGACCGACAGCTTTACACCATGCGCCAAGTTCGCCGAAATGGAATCGTTGGCCGCCATGTCGTTAGGCGCATACGAAAAATAGTACTGGTTGTCCGGGAAAACCGTATTTTCCGTATCCGCAACGTTCACGCTGTCGGTACAGGCCGCGAGCAACATCGCCAACAGCCCTAATCCAATTTTTTTGTACTCCGAAAGGCTCATTTTCCTCAAAAAATCCGTCTTATAGATAGAAGCCACCCATAGGTGGCAACCCCGACCTAAAGGTATAAAAATGAATGACAAGAGAACATCGTTCCGTGCCGAATTCCGCGATTCCTGGCGTGATTTATTGAGCCCGCTCACAGGCAAGCCCGCTCTCGCCTGCGCACTTGCGCTCATGGCGACATACGCAAGCCTCGATTGTCCGGAATACGCCCCCGTTCTTCTTGCGCTCGTCCTCGTTTCGTTCCGTTTTTTCCCGAAAAGCGTCCAGATTGCCATCGCAGTCACCATGGCTATCGCACTCCTGGTCCACGAGGCAAGGCCCCTGAACGGCAATCTCTCCGAACCGCCCGCCAAGGGCTGCGGCATCATCGAGGCCGTACTCCCGAGAGCAAGCGGGACCGCCTTCCTGGTGCGTTCCACCGATGCGCAAGCCTACCGCACAAGGATTACCGAAAAGAGGGATTTGCCCAACTTGCCCGCCCCCGGGGATTCCATCTGCTACGAAGCCAGCTGGTACCCGGTAACGCCACCCACGGTGCCGGGAGCATTCGATACGCAAGGCTGGCTCAAGAGCCAAGGGCTCGCCGCCTACGGCAAGTTCCTGCACTGGGATAGCCGACGCGGGCCGTGGATTCCCGAGCGCAGCTTTTTCAATTTCCGTTCCTGGATCAAGTCGCGGTTCGACGATTACCTGACGCCTTCGGAAACGGGACTTCTCCTGGGGTTGCTGGCAGGTGACCGCAGCGGCATTCCCGAAGCGCTGCGCAGCGATTTCCAGCGCTCGGGCCTGGTGCACGTCCTCGCAATTAGTGGATTTCACGTTGTACTGCTTGCCGGAATACTCATGATATTCCTCAAGGCGACGCGCCTGCCGCACAAGGCCGTTCGGATTGTCGCCATCGTCCTGATGTTCGTCTACATTCCCGTAACGGGAGGCTCCCCCGCCGTGCGTAGGGCGGTACTGATGTTCGCCGTACCGCAACTGGGTACGCTGTTGCAGCGGCCGGCCAATACGTTCAACAGCCTCGGGGCGGCATTGCTGTTCATTCTGATTCCCCATCCGGGCGAGCTGTGGAATCCCGGTTTCCAATTGTCCGTCGCGGCTACGGCAGGGATCCTCATCGGCAGCAAGGGCAATCCGCTCAAAGAACTCCCAGACTTCCTGCAAAAAAGCAAACTCTGGAGCAAGCTGCGGGAATTCGTCATCGACCCGACCTACGTCACGCTCTGCGCCACGCTAGCCACATCGCCATTCCTCATTCATCACTTCAAGACGCTCTCGCCTTTCGCCTGGCTCGGCAACATCATCGTCGTTCCCGCCATCTCCTGGGGCATGCAGGCAGGGCTTTTCGCGCTACTCTCGCCGTTCGATTTGTTGAGGCAATACTTTTGCTATGCGGCAAGTTTCTTTTTGCGACTTGCGGGGCTGTTCACGCGCGTTCTCTCCGATTCCGCCGAAGCCTCCATCACCGTCGGCCCCTTCCCGCCGGCCATGCTGTTGCCCCTGGGGGCACTCTTCCTGCTGTTTCCGCTTTTCCGCAAGAACCGGATTGCCAGAATCTACACGTTCTGCAGCCTCCTCGCCTTTTCCGTCCTGTTCTGCATCGACAGCTACACGCGAATCGTGCATTCCACATGGGCACTTACCGCCATCGATATCGGGCAAGGCGACAGCATCCTCATCACAACTCCATCCGGCAAGCATATCCTCGTAGACACGGGCCCCAACGACAAGCGCGATTCCGGCAAAGACATCATCGTCCCGTACCTGCACCACACCGGTGTTCTGCGGCTAGACGCCCTCGTTGTCACCCACCCCGACGCCGACCACTTTGGCGGTTCCGAGAGCCTTCTCAAGATGTTTCCCGTCAAAGAAATCTGGATTAGCCATTGCGCCGTAGGCACCCAGAAACCCGATTGGCAAGACGTATTGAGGGACGCCCGCGAGCGCGACATTCCCATACGGATTATCCACCGCGGATTCCGGTGGAAAGAATCCCTGTTCGAGATAGAGGCCGTCCACCCGCGGCCGGGTATTTGCGGTACGGCCTACCTGAAGAGCGACGTACTGAAGGTGGGGCACCACGGGAGCAAGACATCGAGCAGCCCGCCGTTCTTGGCGGCAGTCGCACCGCACCTCGCCTTGATTTCAAGCGGACGCAGGAACAAATTCCGCCACCCGCACAAGCAAGTAACCGCCCGGCTGGATTCCCTCCACATCCCGTACCTGAATACGGCAAAAAGCGGGACCGTTACCGTAACGTTCTCGGAGGATTCCGTCGCCGTAGAGACGATGTTGAAATGAGGCTAGAGCTATTTCTTCAGGCAGTCAAGCGCGACATCGTGCAAGGAGCCGTTCGTCGCGACACTCGTGAAACCTTCGTAAATCGGGGCCGTGGGCTTGCCGTTTGCATCGAAGAGTTCCGTCTTGCCGTCGATAGTGCTGAACTTGCCACCCGCTTCGGTAAACAGCAGCGGATACGGAGCAATGTCCCACAGGGAAACAATCGGATCCACCATGATTTCGGCACGGCCAGCAGCCACGAGGTAATAGCCGTAGCAATCACCCCATCCGCGATGCAGGCGTGCACTGCGACGGAGCTTCGCAAAACCTTCGCCAAAGCCCTTGTCTTCCATCGTGTTCACCGTGCCCGAAAGCACGAGCGCCTCGTTCAACTGCGATACCTTCGAAGTGCGAACTTCACGACCGTCCAAGAATGCACCGCCGCCATTCACCGCCCACACCGCCGTATTCATCGCCGGGATGCGGATAAGGGAACACACGGGAACATTCTTCTTGTAGAGCGCAATAAGCGTGCCGAACAGGGGAACGCCATGCACGAAAGCCTTCGTGCCGTCAATCGGGTCTATAACCCACTGGTATTCCGCATCAGGGCTCTCGATTCCGAACTCCTCGCCAATCACGCCGAAACCCGGAGTCTCCTTCGCCCAGAATTCGC
Organism: Fibrobacter succinogenes; assembly: GCA_902795385.1. Lineage (GTDB taxonomy): Bacteria > Fibrobacterota > Fibrobacteria > Fibrobacterales > Fibrobacteraceae > Fibrobacter > Fibrobacter succinogenes_P. The sequence continues at coordinate 4,940 of CADBLC010000191.1, forward strand.
GGGCCAGTTCTTCCGTGCTCTTGTCGGCGATTGTCACCGGAGTGTTGTCTTTTTTCCACTCGACGCCCACTCCCGTCTGGAAAAACTTCAGGATGTTTTCCTGAGCCATTTCCGCCGTCTTGAGCGCGATTTTCAAGAACTCCAGATTTTCTGCCGTCGCGGACATCTTAGGCCTCCGCTTTCCATTTCTTGACAAGCATCACGAGGAACTCGTTTTCCTCGGGCTTGCCGATAGTGACACGGATGTATTCCGGCATACCGAAGCTTGTGAGGCCGCGGACAATCATGCCGTTCCTTTCCAGGAACGAGACGAGTTCGCGGGCACGTTCGCCAATCTTGACGCAGATGAAGTTCGCCTGTGTCGGGAGCACCTTGAAACCGAGCGCCGTAAATTCGCGGGTAAGAACATCGATTCCCTCGGCGTTCATCTTGCGGGTCGCTTCCACATGTTCCTTATCGCCGAGAGCCGCAATCGCCGCCACCTGAGCCGCCTGGTTCACGTCGAACGGGGGCTTTACCTTCCAGAGGTGGCGTACCACTTCGGTACTGGCGATGGCATAACCGATACGCAAGCCGGCAAGCCCATAAATCTTGCTGAAAGTACGGTTGATGAAAAGGTTCGGGTATTCATCCAAAGCCGAGAACATGTTCGGGTAATCTGCAGCGGTTGCAAACTCCGAGTAGGCCTCGTCCAGGAACACCAACACATTCTGCGGAACCTTCTTCAAAAAATCGCGAATTTCGGATTCGGTGTAGTACGTGCCCGTCGGGTTGTTCGGGTTGCAGATGAAGGCTACGCGGGTCTTGCCGTCGATGGCCTTCGCCAAATCATCAAGCGAAGTCTTCGCATCGCCCTCGCCCACACCGATGAACTCGGCGCCGTTCGAGAGCGTCGTAAACTTGTACACGGAAAAAGTCGGCGTAATGCCAACGCAGTTGTCGCCCTGGCGGATAAAGGCCTTGCCGACCATGTCGATAATCTCGTCGGAGCCGTTACCGACAACAATCTGCTCCGTCTTCACGCCATATTTCTGGGCAATGGAGCGGATAAGCGTCGGTGCATCGCCGCGCGGGTACAGGTGCAGGCTGTCCGCAATCTTGTGGAACGCCTCGACCGCTTTCGGGGAGGCTCCAAGCGGATTTTCGTTGGAAGCCAACTTTACAATCTTCTTGAGACCATACTGTTCACGGATTTCCTCGATGGATTTGCCGGGAACGTAATCGGAAAGCTTAGACAATTCTGGACGCGGTTCAATCATAATCACCTCTTTTCACTCCCAAATCTAGCATTTTCCGCCATGAATATTTTAAATTTACCGTATATGAAACGTTTCGCCGCACTCCTGATTGCCGCTTTCGCCATAAACGCTTTCGCACTTGACCATATCTGGGACATGCACTACACCTTCGGGCCCGACAGCAAGCCGGCCCCCAAGTTCGGCGCGGGCGTCGGCCTCCGTTCGGACTTCGGCAGTAACGTTCTCTTCCCGATCAACATACTCGGTTCCGTATCGAAGGATTTCGACATCGGCGCCAAGATGGACGTTTACACCTACGACAAGATGGACCATTCCCAGATTTCCATGGACGTCGGTGGACGCTACCGCTTTACGCCCGGGAAGTTCCTCGAAATCGACGGTTACTTCGGACTCAACCGCAACACCGGCAGCGCCATAGTCGTCACCTACGCCTTTGAGCAGTTTATCGCAAAAAGTTTCTCCAACTTCTACGAACTCCGTTCGGGATTTCTGGACGGCGTTACAGGCAAGGACGGTTACGCGAAACTCGCTGCCGGCATGACACCGACACTCTATTTCGGCAAGACATTCCGCATCATGACGGAAATCATCGCGTCCGGAAGTATCGGGTACCTCAAGGATGATTTCATGGTTGATATCATCCCGAAGCTGGAACTGGCTCTCGGCTCTGCGCGCGTCCGCCTGGACTTTGACATCGGCGTGATGCAAGACGACAACAACGACCAGAAGACCATCGGCCTGTACGTGATGACAGC
>CADBLC010000192.1 GCA_902795385.1 Fibrobacter succinogenes
GCTGGACTGGGTCGGCGAAGGCAAGTTCGCCAAGGTTGTCCCGATGCAGGGCGATACCGCCATTTCGCGCACGATGCCGAAGAACGACTTTTTCAAGGCGAAAAAAATGAAGTACCTGGTCGATGGCGCTCCGGCGGCCGATCCGCAGGTCTCCATCCGCTACTTGCCCTATGCGAAGGCTTGTGAATGGGCGAAGGCGGCGCATAGCGACAGTCTCAAGGTGATGGGTGTCGCGTTTATCGGCAAGTCCGAAAAGATTGACGCGACGCATACGGGATTTGTCATCCTTAAGCCGGGTGACGTTCCCAGGCTGCGTCACGCTTCGTCGTTACGCAAGCAGGTGGTGGAGCAGTCGCTGCTTGAATACCTGCAGAGCCGCAAGGGCAAGCTTCCGGGAATTACCCTCTTTGAATTTACGGCCCCGAACTGATTTGGGATTTCTAGTCGTCGTAACCGAAGGCGAGCAGCGCTACTAGCCCGTAGGGATTTTCCGCATCGACTACCGGGTCGCGGTTCTCGAAGGCCGTCCAGGCGTCGGGCATCCAGCCGTAGGCGTTCATCGTGAGTTCCCCGCCCAGGGCAATTTCTGCCTTCTCGATTTCTTCCCACTGGATGGGTGCCGAGGGCGCCTTGTAGTAGCGCAGCATGCCGAGCGATTCCATAGCCTCGGGGTAGTTGTCGATGAGCTGGTAGGCGCAATCCTTGTAGCTTGTGCCCGCAATCCGGATGATACGGTAGAGACGCTTGCGACCGAGGAACTTGGAGAGGTCGCTTCGGTTCGTTTCTATCTTGGCGCCGTCACCGAAAAACGTCGAAAGTTCGCGAAATATCTCGGAATCCTCCGCCATGAGGGGAGATAACTTTTTTATATGCTCTCGGATGTCGCCGGTCATGCTAGAAAGATATATATTTACGGACGGAATGATTGGGGTTAGCAAATTGTCGAAAAGAAATCTCTTGGGGTTCCTCCAAGGATGCCTTTGGGTATTGTTCCTTGTCGCCTGCAGCGACGGGCAGTTAGACCCGGTGGAAGACGATCCTTATGCCGACGATTTGTCGTCGAGCGAAATTCCTGGCAGTTCCAGCGCAAAATCTTCTTCGTCCCGTTCGGGTGCCGATTCTCTCCGCCCGCTTCCCGACAGCCTGGCTGGCTTTGAAAAAATGGGCGCCGTCGGTAAGTACGTTTATGTTGGCACAGAAGAGATTACCGCCAAGAGCAACGAACGCCCCAAGATGAAGGTGGCGTTCTCTTACGATTACATGCTGGGCGTGAGCGAGGTGACCTGCGGCGAATTCAATGCTGTCATGAAGGATGTGTCGGGGCTTGTGATGACATGCGCTAGCGACTCGATGCCCGTGGCCGATGTGACCTACTACGACGCGGTGCTTTATGCGAACGCGAAGAGCAAGGCTGCCGGCATGGATACGGCTTACACCTACACCAATATCGTGATAGACCACGACAAGCACTGTTCGAATCTCGAAGGGTTCGCCTTCCGCCCCATGGCCTTGGGATTCCGCTTGCCTACGGAAGCGGAATGGTCGTTCGCGGCCGAGACTAACTGGGATGCCAGTAATGCGTGGAGCGCCAGTAACTCCGCTAACGCCGTGCATCCGGTATGTTCTTCCGTATCGCGTACGCGCCTGTGCGACATGGCCGGGAACGTCATGGAATGGGTGAACGACTGGCTTGGCAATTTCGGTGATGGTCCGGTCTCGAATTTCGCGGGAGCCTCCGACGGTGACGGCCTTGGCCAGCGCGTCGTGAAGGGTGGCGGTTTCAAGACGCCCCGCGAAAACTTGAAAGTCTATTCCCGCGGTGACGTGTACGCGGTGACGTCGGCGACGCATGCGGACTACGTCGGCTTCAGGCTTGCGCTCGGGCAGATTCCGGGCGCGGTGTGGATGGACAATTCCGGCAAGGCGGTGAGCAGCCGCATTGTGCCGCTCGCCAACATCATAACGATTCGCGGTATTACGGGTGCCTACAAGACAAAGCTTGTGTTCCGCAACGAGGCTACGGGTAATCTCGCCTACATCGACTACACGGCGGGCGCTTCGGTGGTCGTCGAAATCAAGGACGAAATTGATGCGTACCATCCGGACATCTCGCCCGACGGTAACCGCGTGGCTTTTTGCACCGGACTCGAGGGAACGAACGTCAAGTCGTCTGTCTACGTCAGGAATATCGACCCGAACGGAACGGGCCTTGTCAAGCTGAATGTCGAGAGTGCGGCTATCCCGCGCTGGCGCGTGTTGCCAAGCGGCGATACGGTAATCGTGTACGTGACGTCTGCTGCCGACAACAAGGACGAAGCGACGTTCCTAGCGCAGTCCACATGGCAGGTGAAATTCTCCGATGGCAAGTTCGGGACTCCCGAAAAGCTTTTTGACGGTGCGTACCACGGCGGAATCAGCGACGACAACCGCTTGGCCGTCTCGGGCTCGACCCGCCTGCGTGCGCGGGTTGCCCCGCAAGGGGGCGGTGCCGCGCAGAACCTTGTGTGGTATAGTGGCGAACAGGCCTGCAACGTCTCGCTTTCCAAGGACGGCAGCAAGCGTACGCTCTTCCTCGACTTTGCTCCAGAAATCGGGCGCAGTGCCGCCGGTATGGATTACAAGACTCACGAGATTGTCTATGTCATGGATAGCCTCGGCAACTTGAATCAGGGTGTCGTGGCGCCCAAGCCCTACGTGTTCGACCATACAGAGTGGGTGTACGACGAGACGAAACGAGCCTCCGGCGGAGTCGCTGTCGCAACACTTACCAATGCCGACGGCGCCCATACCAAGATTGTGCTGATTGACTTCCAGACGAACACGGTCACCGAGATTGTGGAAGGCGAAGACCTTTGGCATCCGGCCATGTGGTCGAATGCGGCCGCCAACAAGGCTTATGGCAACCTGGATATCGATAGCGCGGGCGTCTACTGCACTCCGAACTGCGGTGAACCCCCAATGCTTTTGCGCTACAAGCTGGAACTCATGTGGACTTACAAGGATACGGCGAATACCGTTATGCTCGGTTCCTCGCGCATGCTGGAAGGTGTTATCCCGGCGTTGCTCAGCGAAGACTTTTTCGCCATCAACATGGCGAATGTGCCGAACTTGCCGTATGTCTCCAAGTACCTGCTCGAAAATTATATCATCCCGCATGTCAAGAATCTCAAGTACTTGCTGGTGTCTGTCGATATAGACTTGTGGAGCTACAGCGAACATTCTAGCTACAACTTCTTCCTCGACGAATACAAGAAGTATCCGGGCTTTGTGTACGACGAGAATCATTCCTTCTGGCAGGGCGCCTATCCCGAGGGCTTGGCCGAAATGACGCAGGCGTCTAACGGCTCTGATTTCCATGCGAAGTACTTCAGGGACGAGATGGGCTATGTGCATCTGGACGGCGCGAGCTGGGAAGACAACCCGACTGTAGACTTTGACAGTACATGGCTCTCCATCTATCCGGAACGCTACTACGAATCGCTCGAGCATATCAAGGAAATTATCCAGATAGCGGCGGAACACGGCGTGTACGTGGTGGGAATCATTTTCCCGCAGAGCCCGAACTTCAAGAAGACGGGCGGTTTCGGAAAATACGGACTTCGCCGCAGCGAGGCCCCTGCGCTGATTGCGAATATAGCCGCGCTGCAGGATACGTTCCCGAACTTCAGGTTCATGGACGAGAACAAGATGGGCGATCACGACTATACGGACAACATGGCCGTCAACAAGGACCATCTCGGGTACCCTGGAGCCGTGCAGATTACGGGCCGCATCGATTCAGTGCTTAAAACATTGAAGTAATAAAATTCTAACCAAAGTAAGAAAAAAGAACGTTTTTCTTCGGAAAAATGAAATCTCCGGAATATTGCCGCCGACAATTTTGCGAATCTATATTTGTTCCCGTTTGCGAGTGTTTTTGGTTTATGTTTTGGGGGCAAACATGGATGTATTAAATAACCAGGAACTGATTGTACAGCTTCTTACCGTCTTGATGATTATTTTGGCGTGCTGGAAATTCCATCATCACAAGGACGATCCTATTCCCGTGCTCAAGAAGGACGATGGCGTGGAATCATTCGAAAGATGGCTTGAAAAGCGGCACGGCAAGGCGCTGAAGCACTAATATTTTATATTTAGGGGCATGTATAAGGTAATCAAGGCGTTTTGCCGTCTGCTTTCCAACTACGCTTCCCCCTTTGTTATCGCAAGCGCAATAGTCGCATTCTTTGTCCCGGTCGCATTCGGCTGGGTCCACGGGAATGTATCATCCGTCATTCTCGGCATCATCATGCTGAGCATGGGCCTCACCATATCAATGGACGACGTCCGGAACCTGATGAAACAGCCGTTTCATATCTTGCTCGGTGCCGTCGCCCAGTACACCATCATGCCGTTTGTCGCCTTCGGGCTCACGAAGGTGTTCGGGCTAGACCCGTATCTCGCCGTCGGCATCATCCTCGTGGGTTGCTGCCCGGGCGGTGTCTCGAGCAACGTCATGAGTTTCCTCGC
>CADBLC010000193.1:0-9878 GCA_902795385.1 Fibrobacter succinogenes
CAGTGGAATCATAATCGCATTTGACCCAGCTGCTATCTTTGCGGAGGCTGTATTGCGTTTTGCCGTTCAATTCGTAGGAACAGGTATCGGATTCCTCGGAACAATAATATTCCAATTCACTCAACCGCAGCAATTCTCCGTTGAGGCACGTGTAGTATTCCGTGTAGCTTCCCGTCTCGTTACCATAGGTCTTTAAACCTTTTTTGCCATCATCATCTCCGCAATACACTTCCAGATGCGGGATTTCATACTCATACCAAATCCCGTTACCATCATAAATATATGTGACAATCTCATCATACGGATATTTCCACATTCCAGCCTTCACGGTCTTTCGGCAAATAGCCCCTTCAGTCACTCCGGCAGTGTCACAAGCGTATACCCCGTTTTTCCATCTGCCATTTATACACTTGTCGTAGGTCATTTCGCCATCGACCAATGACGAGTCGACAAGCCCCTCGTTTTCGGCAGTACATTTTTTTCGATTCAACGGATATACACCGTACTCAGCTATGGACCTGTCAGAAGTAACAGGATTAGGGCCAGAAATATTTTCTTCGGAAACATACGCCCACTCCCCTTTCTCGCACTTAAAATAAAGTGTCGGGCATCCCCGCGAGTATCCTTCGGCATAATACTCATATTTATAATACCACCCATCTACTTCCAGCGATTCGTCGCACTTTAAATCAGGCACGAGCGAAGTCTTGATGGAGTCGCAATATTCACTGGAAAATTCAACGTCATCACCGAACAAATCCGACTCGTCACTCGAAGATTCGGGAACGTCATCAGAACTCGCCGACGACGAATCGCCACAGGCAACAAGGGAAAAAGACAAGCTTGCAATAAAGGCGAATGCCGAAATTCTAAAAAAACAGCTCAAATCTTTCATAGGTTCCCCCTTTTTTCAATTAATATAACAATCTTGTTCGTAAAGGGAGTAACATTCTCGTTTTTGTAAGAAAAATGCAATTTGCAGGGGTGGGCAAAAATCACTAAAAATTGGCGCTTTGGGAAGTTTAGCTATCCGTTTTCGCCCCGCTTTTGTTATAATTAAGATATATGGAACGCTCCAAAATCATTTCTTTCTTGTCCGTGTTGATTTTCTCTGTATCCTGCGCGTACGCCCAGAATACGTACGAAGCTGATACCGATTCCGCATGGATTGCCTCCCAGAACGGGGGAAGTACGGAACTGAGTAACGGGAGCGACGAACCCAACGCCGCATGCATTGGCGACGGCTGCGACGGCACCGAGACATTCCCGGCCCAAGACCAGCAGGCAACCTCCGGGCAAGCTTCCGCAAACGGCGCCACGACGGACAGCACGGCCGGAGACTCCACGAAGGTGGCCAAGGCCGATTCCAGCGATTACGAAGACTGCACTCCCGCCGACTCCCTGCTCAAGGAATGCAAGGACGACGAGGACGACACCTACGACCGTTACCTCAACGAGAACGCCGAGATGTACAGGGCCCGCAAGGAAGGCTTTGCCAGGAAGATTTCCCTCGGATTCCGTGCGGCCGGCGGCATGAACATGGTTTTCGGCAAAAAAGCCGGCAACTGGGAAATTGGCTACGAAGGCAGCGCGGGCATTTTCGCTAAGATGCCGTTCTTCTCGCGCCTGGTCACGCTCTACCCCGAACTGGATTTTGACTACCGCGTTTTCAAGTTCGAATCGGAATCTGACTACAGCAAGGACGAGGCCAGCATCACCCAGATGCTCTTCGAGATTCCCATCCTGTTCGTGTTCGCTCCCGACAACGAAGGATTCTTCGTCGGCATCGGCCCGGATCTCGGACTCAAGCTCTCCAGCAAGTCCAAGTACAAGCAGGAAGTCGACACCGGCAAGAAAATCGAGAAGGACAAGCGCAAGAACACGCTCCCGACAGCGGGTGTGCTCCTGGGCGGAGCATTCGACATTGGCTATGCGTTCAATTCCCACTTTACCGTGGACATCCGCGTTGTGCAGTACCTGAGCAACCTTGTCAACGAAAAAGCGGTCGCCGAAACGGAAATTATGGATTCAAAACTTTACACCTTCCATACAACCTTGGGAATTTCGTTCGCCCTTTAATAGAGTTTTCCCGTTTTTTGGCAAATTTCGCCACTTTTAAGTAAACATTTTTTTCTACACCTTTTTTACACGGGGATATATTTTTAGAAGTGCAAATTATGCACTTCATTTATTATAATTGAAACAGTATGAAATCGAGAGCATTTAGCATCCTATCATCTGCGATTTTCGCCCTGGCCCTCGCGGCTCATGCCGACGAGTTCGATGACTTCGACAAGGACGACAACGCCGTTAGCGCCCCCTCCTCGGGAGAAACATATACCGGTTCTACCGACGACGAATTCGCCAACGATGAAGAATATGCCGCCGCTTACGCCCGCTACAAGAACGAGCAGACTTCCAAGGCAGAAATCAACCGCCTGCGCACGGAAGGCTTCGCCCGCGTCATCCAGCTGGGTGTGCGACTGCAGGGCGGCATCAACACGTTCTTCGGCGGCAAGGCCGAAGACTGGGGTATCGGTTTCATTGGCGGCGGAGGCATCATGGTCAAAATGCCTCTCGGCGTCAAGAACCTGAGCATTGTCCCCGAACTGGACTTCAACTACCGCCATTACTCCTTCGAAACCGACACCGACTTCGGTACCGACGATGCCACCATCGACATGATGGTCTTCGAAATTCCGCTTATCGTGCGCTACACCTTCGAGGACATGGGATTCTTCGCCGGACTCGGCGTGAACCTGAGCCTCAAGCTCACCGGTAGCTCCGAATACAACCAGAATTTCGACGGCAGCAACACGGTGACCGACAACAACGCGCTCGTGACCTCCAGCGTGGAAGTCGGCGGCGTGTTCGACCTCGGCTTCATGCTGACCCGCTACATCAACGTCGACATCCGCGCGGTACAGAGCTTCACGAACATCCTGAACAAGGCCCTTGTACCCGAGGGACGATTCCAGAAGGCGAACCTGCTTTCGTTCTACACGATGGCGGGCATCACCTACCTGTTCTAAGCAGGCCCGACTTTAAAAAAAGAGCCCCTCCTCATGGAGGGGTTTTGCTTATACCGAAAACACGCCGCGGGAATTATTCCGCGCGCTTGAGCATCTTGCGGCGGAGGTTCGGGATTTCCTTGGCGATGAGGAGCTTTTCCACCTTGAAGAAGCTTTCGTGCGGGCGGATGGCTTCCTTGTACAGCACGTCTGCAAGCTCCGGTTCGTTCGCGAGGAACAGCGTAATTCTTGGTGCGGGCGACTTCGAGGATGTTGAACTCGTCCACGAACGAGGCCGGGAACATTCCCGCGTTCACGAGGTCGCGGACCTTCATGTACACGGCGTTCGTGTCGCGGGCTTCCATCGGCACGCCACGGACCCACTCGATGTATTCCTCGCGGAACTTCTTCCATTCCGGAGAGCGTTCCACGACCGGGGTATCCACCTTCGCGAGGTAGGCCTCGATGCCGAGCTTGCGGTAGGAATCGCCGGCCATCGCGTCCATCATGGCCTTGACCTTGGCGGGGCGGCGCAGGGCGTAGTCGGCGGAATCCAGGTATTCCGGCCAGCAGATTTCACAGGAGTCGAACACCTGGACGATGTGCGCTTCCGAATGGACAAAGCGGGCTTCTTCGGCCTTGTTGTCGACCATCGGCGTGAAGATGCTGTTCGGGTCGATGTTCTTCATCATGTTGCGGACCATCTTCGAGGTGAACAGGAAGTTCCTTTCGCCGAAGAATTCAGGGTCGCGGTGGATGCGCTTGAATTCCTTCACGAGAGCCGGATCCGTGCTGAAGCGCCCGATGGATTTTTGAATAACGGGCTGGTCGCTCGCGATAATGATGATGTCCGGTTCTTCGGGAGCCTTGTAGAGGCTCACGTACGGGAACGTCACGTCGAGCGCCTTCAAGATGTTCAGGAACAGCTGGTCGTTGAATTCGTACGTCTGGATCCACTGCACCCAGAGTCCGCCCGGTTTCATGTAGCGGCGCATTTTGGCGTAGAACTCGTGGCTGAAGAGGCTCGCCACACCGCTCACCCACGGGTTAGAGGGCACGCTTATGAGCAAGTCGTACTTGCGACGGTTGGTGAGGAAGAACGTCTGTGCGTCGTCGATGTAGATGTGGATTCGCGGGTCATCATAACCGCGGGCGTTCCACGGGTAGAATCCCTTCGCGAGGTTCATCATCTCGTCTTCGATTTCCACGCAGTCAAAGTCGCGGAGCAGCGGATCGGAGAGCAGGTAGTGCGCGCCCATGCCGCTACCGAAGCCCACCATGCCGGCATCGTAGGGCTCCGAGAGCACGGCCATCGGCATGAAGGCCGTCGCCGCCTGGGTCAGCTCGTCACCTTCGATGGGGTGGTTGCGGTCCTTGCTCATGCTCGCGTCGGCCTTGCCGTTCGTCTTGATGTACCAGTGCACATCGGATTCGTGGAAACTGATGGTAGCCGTCTTGCCGTCGCGGACGATAATCTTTTCGTCGGGGTGCAGGTTCTTGTAAGCGCGGAACGCACCCGACGTAACGAGCGACGGATCGAAGTTCATGAACAGCGCGGGGAGTACCATCACGCCGCCGATGACGTAGAACAGCACGTTATAGCGGAAGCGCTTGCGGTAGAGGAACAGGAGCACAAAGCCAATCGCGAAATCGAGGTAGGCCGCAAATACAAGCGAGCCCTTGAGCTGCAGGTACGGGAGCAGCAAAAGGCCGCCACCCGCCGAGCCCAAGATAGAGCCGAGCGTGTTCCAGCCGTACACCTTGCCGATGGGCGCTTCGCTCTTGAAGGCGCGCGTGAGGATGAGCGTGATGAGCGGGAGCGTCATGCCCGCAAAGAAGCTCGTCGGCACCATCCACAGCACGGACAACATGTACTTGAAGAAACTCCAGCAGATGTAGCCGTCGGATGTCGCGTTGAAAATCTGGTTCGACTCGTTCATCATGCCCCAGAAGGGCTGGTGGAAGTAGAGCGTGCACAGCGCGAAGAACGCCATGAAAATCTGCGCGAGCGAAAGCACTACGAGGGAGTCCTTCTTGAGAAGCTTGCCGCTCACGGCGCTACCGATGGAAAGTCCCAAGATAAAGGCGGAAAGCATCTGGTCGAAGCTGTGGCTCGACGAGCCCATCAACAGCGAAAGCAGGCGGATCCAGACGACCTCGTAAATGAACGAGGTGAGACCCGTGATGGCCGCAATCCAGAGCCATGTGCTCTTGGGCGGCATCGGGAGCTTGTGCTCGGCCACGTAGTCGGTTTCTTCCTGTTTTTCGTCTTGGGCAGATTCGTCTTCTTCCTTGGTCGGCGAGGTCATGAACCCGATAACGCCGAAGATGGCCGCAAGCAGGAAGTTGATGGAGGCGGCCACGCAAAGAGTGGCATGGTTACCGAACACGGGAATGAGCGTATAGCTCGTGACAAGAATACCGATTGCAGAACCGAGACTGTTCGTGAAGTAGAGCATCGGGAGCGAGACTTCGGCACCGCTTTTGCGCATGAGCCCCGCCGCGATAAACGGGAACGTCATGCCCACCGCAATCGCGATAGGGAGCGTAGAACCAGTCGCAAGCACAATCTTTGCAATCTCGGCGCCAGTGAAGCCTAGCCCCGCGACAAAGTCACTGTCGAAGAAGAACCCGGTGAGCAAATTATAAAGCGGGTGATAATAAAGCGGGTGATAGATCAACCCGCCTATACCGATAGCCAATTCCACTGCCGCGTAACCGAGCAGCGGCCTCTTCACCTTCTCGACCATCTTGCCCGCGACAAAGCTGCCGATGGCAAGGCCGCCCATGTAAATGCAGAGCGTGAGCACCTGGCCGTAGCTGGCATGGCCCAGGAACAGCTTGAGGTAACGGGCCCAGGAGCCTTCGTAGATGAGCCCCGCGAAACCGGAAAGGGCGAAAAGGAAATAGACGAGGATATTCATTTCTTGTCCTCCGAGTTTTTCTCAGGAAAAGGAAATAGACGAGGATATTCATTTCTTGTCCTCCGAGTTTTTCTCAGACTTTTTTTCTTCCGTCTTCCACGGCGTAAGGCCAACGACATCGTCGACGGGGAGCGAGAACGCGATGCCCTGGCCCATCGTGTCGAGACCGGCCTTCTGGTACAGCGCATGCAGTACGGCGTCCTTGATTTTGGAATCCACGAGAATCATCACCACCTCTTTTTCGGGCTGGATGGCGATGTGGAAAAACGATTCGGCTTCCTTGTTCGCGGTACCGCGGCCGTTCAAGATGGTACCACCGCGGGCGCCCGCATCCTTGGCGGCCTCCATCACCGTTTCGGAGAAGCCCGTATTCACGATGCACAAAATCAGTTCGTGGTTGACCGTACTCATTTTTCGTCCCTCCCTACCTGCGAACGGTTGTCGCTCAAGAAGTTGAATATGGATTTTCCGATGATGCTCTTCAGGGGAACCGTATACGCGATGCCCTTGCCGCCGGCAATCGTCCTGAATTTTTCTTCGAGGCTTTCGAGGGCGGCGGGCAAGCGGTCTTCACCAATGACGCTGAAGATTACCGCCCTGTCGGAATCGGCGAGGCCCATGGCGGCAAGGATTTCTTGCGGAGCGGTACCCTTGCCGAAAAAGACCATCTGCATGTTCACGCCGAAGGACTGGATGTGGTCCATGTAAAAGTCGGCCTTCGCGCGGTTCACCGTAGTCACGAGAATCTTGAGGCGGTTCATCGAGACGCGGGAGTGGCCATCCGCAACTCGTGCGGGGCGCCTTGAACTAGTCTTCTTCGTTTCTGCCATACTCGTCCCTACACAAAGTCAATAATCTGTTCGTCGTCCGCATCCTGGATGCGGCGCATCATCTTGCGGTTACGAAGCGCCCGCGAGAGGATTGCCCTGAAACCGAGAACCTGGATGGTGATGAGCGGAGTCATGGCGACCATCGCCACAATGCCAAACGCATAATTCAGTATGGAATCCCCGCCGTCGTGGATTACAGAGCAGGCGCCAATGGCCATGGGCAAAATAAAACTGGACGTAAGCGGACCGCTCGCGACTCCACCGGAGTCAAACGCGATGGCGGTATAGAGCTTGGGGACAAAGAACGAAAGCCCGAGCGAAAGGAAATAACCTGGAATCAGGTAGTAGATGATGGGGAACCCGACAATGATGCGCAACATCGAAAGGCCGATAGAAATCCCGACACCCACCGAAAGCGCAATCAGCATGGAGCGCTTGGTCACGAGGCCGCCGGTAATCACCTCGACCTGCTTGTTCAGCACGTGCACCGCGGGCTCCGCCAGCACGACCACCATGCCGATGACGAATCCCGATACCACGAGCACCCTGGGCATTGCAGCGAGAGACGTACCCAACTGGAAACCTACGGGCATAAAACCGACCGCTACCGCGGTAAGGAACACGACAAGCCCGACAAACGTATAGCAAAGCCCAAACGCCATTTGCGTGAGCTTGGTCTTGGAAAGCTTGAGCGCAATAATCTGCAGCGCCATGAAAAAGACCACGATGAGGCCGAGCGCTACAAGCACCTCGTACGCGACATTCCGCACCGTCGGGATAAAGTTTGCACCGAGGCTTGCGTCAATCGAGTAACTCGCCACCGAAAGCTCGTAGGTCATGGTTCCCTTTGAAAAGATGACAAGTCCCATCAATGCGATAATCGGCCCCACCGAGCAGAGCGCAATCAAGCCGAAGCTGTTCTCCGAGGCGTTCTTGCCGCCTATGGCGCCCGCGACACCCACGCCGAGGGCCATGATGAACGGCACCGTGATGGGGCCGGTCGTCACACCGCCAGAATCAAAGGCGAGCGCGACAAAGTTTTCCCTGCCAACGGAAATCATCAGCATGCCCAGCATGAACAGCACGAGGTAGAAGAAGATGATGATGGACGAGAGGTCTTTTTTCCAGACAATCTTGATGATGGAGAGTATCAGGAACAGGCCCACGCCCACACCGATGGTCACAATAAGCAACAGCGGCTGCACCGCATTCTTCACCTGCTCGGCAAGCACGGAGAGGTCGGGTTCGGCAACAGTGATGAGCACGCCCATCACAAAGCATACAGACACGAGCAGCGGCAACTTGCGCGACTTGGTAAGGCCCGAACCCACATGCTCGCCCATCGGAGTCATGGAGAGGTCGGCACCCAGGTTAAAGAGCGCGATTCCCACCACCAGGAACACCGCACAAATGCAGAAGACGACAAGTTCCTTCAACGAAAAGTCTGCCAGCGGCGTAAACGAGAGCAGCAACACGATAAGCGTCACCGGCAGTACCGAGAAAAACGCCTCCCTGGTCTTTTCGTAGAGAATCTTGAACATTATTCTCCGAGGTACTCCACAGCAAAGATAAGCGTCGAGCCGCCCGGAATCGGGCCTGCGGCGCGGCTGCCGTAACCGAGTCCCGGCGGTACGATCAGGATTCTCTTTTCACCCGGGAGCATGCCCTGCACGCCGAGTTCCCAGCCACGGATAACGCGGCCTCCGCCCAACGGGAAGGCAAACGGCTGCCCGCGATCGCGGGAACTGTCGAACTTGTAGCCATTCACGAGCCAGCCCGTGTAGTGGACCTTCACGGTAGAACCGGACTTGGCGGGTTCGCCCTCGCCCGGTTTGACAATCGCATAGCGCAACCCTTCGGAACCGTTTTCCAAGGCGAGGGTCGTGGTATCGGGGAAGAAGTCCATCTTCGCGGCAAGCTCCTCGTCGACTTCGGAAGATACCAGCTCGACGCGGAACAGCAACGTGGAATTCGAAGGAATCATGGCGTAAGCCGTAGCACCGTAGCCCATGGACGGAGCGATGCGGAACCAGCGGACACCGCCTTCGCGCATGCCCTCGAGGCCCTGTTCCCAGCCCTTGATCATCTTGCCTGCGCCCATCACAACGGAGAGCGGCTTTCCAAGGTCCCTGGAACTGCCGAACTTGCGGCCGTTCAAGAGCCAGCCGGTATAATGCGTCTTGAGAATTGCACCCGGAGCGGCGGGCTTGCCAGTACCCACCTTTTCGTCGTAAACCTTGAGACCCTTGGCGGCCTCCTTCCATTTCAGGTTGTCCACGCTGGCGGGGAACTTGTCCGGTTCCATCGGCTTTTCCGCGTGCACGAGTTCGACTTCGAAATACAGGTCGGAATACGGGGGAATGCCTTCCAAGGAGTTTTCACCGTACGCCATCTGGAAGGGGACGGTCAACTTGCGGACTTCGCCCACCTTCATGCCGATAAGGCCCTTGTCCCAACCGGCAATCACCTGGCCCATGCCAATCGTGAATTCAAGCGGCTGCCCGGCCTCGTAGGAATCGGCGAAGGGGCGCGGTCCCGTGGGCTCTTCTGCCGTAGAATCGGTGGCGACAGAATCCTTGGCAGCGGGTTTCGCCTTGGCGGCGGCGGTCGTATCGGCTACTTTGGACGAATCCTTGAGGTCTGCAAGCAGGAATCCCTTGTAGTGGACCTGGATCAGCTGGCCCGCACGGATAGTGTCTCCCGAGCCCTCCTTGACCACTTCAACATTAAATGGAACCGCCCAAAGATTACAAGTAATCAACAACACGGGGAAAAACTTGAATAAAAACTTTGTTTTTGGCATAAAAACTCCTATCCCATAAAATAGAAAATGCTAGTTTTAGAAAGGATATTTAATCAACGGAAACGGATAAGATTATGCTATCGGTCATTATCGTCATCGCAATCATCCTTTTGTCCATCATTCTTGCGGGCATTGGGGCTTACGTGGTAATCCATAGTGCCGACGAAAAAGAAGAAGTCAAGCCTGTAATCGACGTTTCGGGCCAGTATGCCGTCGTCGTGCGCCCCGCCAGGGAATCCATTACCGCCGTCAAGCCGAGCGAGGCCTCCCTGCGCTCCTGGCTAGAAACCCAGGAACAGCTCACCCCCGA
>CADBLC010000193.1:9915-12962 GCA_902795385.1 Fibrobacter succinogenes
GAAATCGGCCCCAAGGGCAAGCGGTACTGCACCTTCGTGAACGAAGACAACTTTATCACCCGCGAACAAATCCGGAACCACGCAGAAATCCTGCCCCCGTACGTGCTGGGCTGCGACTGCAGGCTCCTCCCCAAGCAGCCTTGGGAAAACCCGAGCAAGTCCGGATGGAAAGCGGTCGTCCCCACCCATGGGAACACCTACGACGTTCCCGACTGGAGGCAACTTGCGTAAACAATTACTTTCTGCCTTACTTTTTGCCCCTGCCATTTCTCTTGCTGCCGGTTCAGCGATTATCACGCTCGAAATGCCCGTTGGCGCACGCCAACTGGGTATGGGCGAAGTCGGTGCAGCCCTGGCAGACGACGCTACGGCCATGTACTACAACCCAGCAGGGCTCGCGTTTGGCCCACTCGCCGACGAATGGCGCGTATCGTACCCCAAGGAAACCAAGGAAGCCCCGTTCTTTACCAGCATGACCAGCCGTTCCAAGAACGGATTCTTCGCAAAGAGCGAACTGTGGGCAGGTACCGCCGACGGCATTTTGAAATTCGACGGCGAGCAGTGGGTGGACTACCACTCCGTAACGCTGCAGGGCAACGCCAAGGTCAAAGACGCCGTGCGCGCCTACGTGGGCACCGAGCGCGGGCTCGACGAATACAGCCGCCAAGTCAAAAAGTTCAACGACATCAAGAACGCCGACGACGAATCGCACGTGGTCGAAGTCAAGATGCCCTGGAACCTCGTGGTGAAGGATACCATCACCGCAGTGCTCTACGACAACCGCACCGAGAAGCTCTGGGTCGGCACTCCCAAGGGCCTTTTCCGTTTTGACGGCAAGGGCTGGAAGAACTACGAACCCGAAATAGGCGCTGTACGCGTGACCGCACTCGCCAGCCAGGGCGCATCGCTGTGGATTGGTACCGACAACGGACTCTTTGTATACCGCAGCGGGCAGTTCGAACAGAAGGGCAAGGTGCTACCGAGCCAGAAGATTAACGCGCTCGTGTGGTCCGAGAACCGCAAGGAACTCTTTGTGGCTGTGGACGGTGCGGGCATCGCACGCCTCGTCCCCAAGAAGAGCGTGAACGACAAGGACCGCTGGAGCCTGTTCAACGAAGAAGACGGCATCATGGACCTGCACCCCACCGACCTCGCGGTCGACAGCTCCGGCCACATCTGGGCGGCGCACAATGGCGGTCTCAGCCACTTCACGCTCCGCAAGTGGGAACAGGTGCAGTTCGCCGGCAATAACGTGAACTCCATCTCCGTCGACCAACGCGGTGCCATCTGGATTGCCACCGACAAGGGCGTGTGGCGCCACCTCCCCGACTACGCGACCGCCAGCGGACGCAAGGCCGAACTTGAACGCGGTGCCGCCGAAGAAGAAGCGGCCGTAAAGAAGAACGACGAATGGACGCACTTCCATTCGGGCAACGGCCTCAGCAGCAACAAGGTATGGAAGGTGCTCCCGCAAGGCAACGACGTGTGGTTCAGCACCTCGAAGGGCATGGAACAGTACAAGGACGCCGACTACCAGCTCACCGCCTTCTACGAAAAGCTCTTGCCCATCTTGAACATCCCCGACCTGTACCACCTTTACGGAGGTCTCACCATCCCGCTGAACGACTGGGGTACGCTCGGCTTCTCCGTGAACTTCGTGAGCTTCGGTTCTACCGTTGTTTCGGGCGACATCGACGCCGACGACCTCGTGGCCTACAACAGTTCCGAAATCGTGGGCGGCATCAGCTACGGCACGCGTTTCCCGAACGACTGGGGTCTGGGCCTTTCCATCAAGTTCTTCTATTCCGACTTGAGCTCCGGCGCCTCTACCGGCGAAGAAGAAGCCACCACGTTCGGCTACGCCTTCGACGTGGGCATGCTCAAGAAAAACCTCTTTGTAGACAAACTAAACTTCGCCCTCGTGCTTGCGAACATCGGCCCGAGCGTCTACTACGTGGACAAGACCATCGAAGACCCGATTCCGTTGACCTGGCGCATCGGCCTTTCGTACGAACTGCTGAGCCTCGCCGACTACAAGTGGACCATCGCTGCCGACTATAACCGCGAAGTCGTTTACGACGACGACAAGGGCGATCCCGAGCCGTTCTACATCGCCTGCTGGAAATCCATCGTGAACCCGGAACGTGAAGGCGACGGACTTACCGCCGCGAAGAACTCCCTGATGCAGGGCGTGTTCAACGTCGGTACCGAATTCATCTACTCGAACACTATCGCGCTCCGCCTCGGCTACCTCTACGACGATACCGGCAAGCGTAACGAAGTGGACTTCGGTTTCGGCTTCATGCTCTCCGACGTGCTGCAGTTCGACTTCGCGACCATCAAGGACGTGGGCGACAACGACGGCGTGCGTGACGGCCAGATGCGCTTTGGAATGCTGTTTAAATTCTAGCGGCTACGCCGCGATTACCGAGTCATCCTCCGAGTGAAGCGAGGAGGACCCATCCGGTTATATACAGGCGCTTGGGGTATGGGCTATGGGCTCGCGACCTTCGGTCGCTTTGGGGTATGGGGTAATTGCTGTTACCGAGCTGCTCCTTACGTCATGGCGGCCCACGAGCCGCCATCTAGACTGTACAGGACGGATTGTTCCTCGGCGGGTTGGCGTGCTGTTCGGGATAGTGTAGAAATGCTTGCCCACGAACTTGTATCCGAAATCTTCGGGATAGAAAGTCTTTAGTTCGTCGGCAACGGCAGGGCCCTTCATAAAGTACACGCGGCCGCCCACCTTGAGCGAGTTCGCGATTCGCGGGAGCGTCTTTTCCATGAGTTCAAAAGCGCGGCTAATGACGCCGTCTACCGGGATGGTCATGCTCCTGCTCGTGACCTTGTGGCCAAACACATCGATACCCTTGAGACCCATCTTCTCGATGACCATATTCAAGAAGTTGATGCGGTTCGGGCGCGGTTCGCAAAGCGTGAGGCGAATCTGCGGATTCACGATCTTGAGCGGGATTCCCGGGAACCCGGCACCGCTGCCAACATCTATCATGCGGGCGGGCCACTTGGGCACGTAAGCGTTGATGAGC
>CADBLC010000194.1 GCA_902795385.1 Fibrobacter succinogenes
CGTGGTGGTGACGCACGACATGGTGAGCGCTTTCAAGGTGGCCGACCGCATCGCGATGCTCTATAACGGGCGCATCATCGAGGTCGGGACCGTCGACGAGATCAAGAATACCAAGAACCCGTACGTCCACCAGTTCATTACTGGGCAGCGAAAAATGACCGAACCCGGCAACGAAGAGTAAAAAAACGTGAAAAAAGCGCCCTTTTTTGGTTTCCCCCCTCCCTATTTTGTAAATTTTTATTTATATTAGAGGTGGGGCAACTATGAAAAAGAGACACTTATATATATATCTGCCTATCCTTGCCGGCTTGTTCTTCTGGGCTTGCGGCAGTGGAAGCCTTGAATGGGCCGAGAATGACGACATTCTCGCGTTGGAAAAATTTGATAACATGTCGGAAGATGAAATCCTTCTCGCCCTTGATAGTTGTGTTGCCAGGGGAGAATGCGATAAGGAATCCTCCGAAGCTTTCAGGAGAAGTTTGCTTGCCAAGGATACCGTCGAAGATGATCCTGTTGAATCGAGTTCTTCGTCGCTAGATATCTTTGGCATGTCGTCGTCCGCTGATTCCAGCGTCGTGTCGAGTTCTATGGTCCTCCTGTCCTCGAGTTCCGGAGCGGACCTCGTATCGTCGTCCGGGGGCATCCTGTCTTCCAGCTCTGACTCTCTGAGTTCTTCGTCAGTCGCGCTGTCCAGCATTGGTCCTGTTGTTTCCAGCAGTTCCAAGCCGCTCCTTTCCTCGAGTAGCGTGGTGCTTTCGTCGAGCAGTTTCGTTATCAAGCTGAGCAGCAGTGCGCCTCCTGTGGTATCTAGCAGCAGCGCCGCGGATGACCTTTGCACCACGCAGTTGCTGGGACAAGGGCAGTACCGCGCAGTCAAGTCCACCATCAAGTTGGGCGAAGAGGCGACATGGACTTATACTCCGGTTGCGGAATGCCGCGAAGGCTTGACCGCAACTTGGCTGCTCATGGAAGCGGATGCTACAAGGATGACGGGTCTTTCGGCAACGTTCAAGTTCACCGACGATCAGCTTGTGGGAGAAAAGGTCTACCCGACGCTGACCGTGAAGAGGGGCGCGCTTTCCGTTACCATGGATTGCGACAAGGCACAGGTGAAGATTGAAGCTGGTGGTCCTGTAATCCAGTCCAGCAGTAGCAGCTCGGTTATCCGTTCGTCGTCCTCGGTAAAGAGTTCCTCGAGCCATATCACGGAAGCTGAATGCAAGATGGATGCCATGGATGTAAATAAGTGGACATGCACCAAGCCGGGCCGCGAGGATGAACTGTGCGTTAAGAATGCCCAGGACAAGTGGGTTTGCCCTGTTCCGGGTTCTAGCTCCAGTGTTCAGTCCAGCTCCAGCGTAATTCCTTCTAGCAGCAGCGTCGTCCCGCCGTCCAGCTCTAGCGTGGTACCGCCGTCTAGCAGCTCCGTGGTTTCCAGTTCGAGCCAGAATGGCCCGACTGTGGTTGATAATTTCGTGCCGAGTGATAATTACAAGCTTTCGGCGGGTGCTTATGAATTGCGGCAATGCAATGGAAAAACGGGAAGTCAGCGTCTGCAGGTTGAGGCCACGTTTGGCAACGCTTGGACCGTGTTCGGCGCAGGTGTTTCCGACCCAACGAATCCTAGCTATTATTGGTATAACACCGACGGTGGAAGTGGGGGCGAAACACAGGTTGTATTCCCTGTGACTGTAGAGATTACAACGGGTACCATGACAATCAAAGGCGGTTGCTGGTAAACGTCGTTCCTGAAAAAAATTGGAAAATCCCCTGAAAAAGGGGATTTTTTTATGTTTTCTTTAATTAAAAGCGACTTTTGCTACCACTTTGCCGTGGAATTATTTATTTTTCCATAGAGAGGTTTTGATATGAAACAGAAACTTGTTTTTGGCCTATCCGCCGCTATGGTGGCCGGAGCTTTCTGGGCTTGCGGCAGTGGCGAAGTCGTCGAATCCGATGATAATCTTGAAGGGTTGGCTGTCGCTTTGTTGGATCAGATTACCGATGCTGAGGTTACTCTTGCAATTCAGAGTTGCGAGGCCAATCCTCAATGTGCTGCCGAAATGCAGAATCCGCCCGATTTTGCCATTCCGAAGAGCAGCGAAACGACCTCGTCCTCCGATAAAGGTCGTTCCTCTTCTAGGCAACCTATGTCCTCTGCTTCGGTGCCGCAGAGCTCCATGGTGATTGTCAAGCAGCAGTCGAGCTCCTCTTTCTCGATTGCTTCGTCTACCAGTAATGTACCGCAGAGCTCGTCTTCTGTCATTGTTGGTCCTGGTGCTCAATACGGCACTTGTGCCCCTGTCAATGCAACCATTAACCGTGGTCAAAGCACGACATGGAAAGTGACGAAAGCGGCAACGGCTAGCCCGCAGGAATTCTTGAACAAGGCTGAATATGTCTGGACGTTCGCTGACGGTACACCGGCAACGTCTACAAAGACGGGCAATATGAGTTCTGATGCCATTACGTATGCAACGTCTGGCGTAAAGACGGCTTCGTTGCTGTTGACCACGAATAGCGGAGTCCAGGTTACTATGGACTGTTCTCCGTTGCAGGTGAACGGTGCCGCGATTACCGGGTGCAAGTGCAAGGCTGCAGCGACGACAGTCGATGTGGCCGAAGGTGGCGCCGCCAGCTGGTCTGTTACGGGATGTGCCTCCCAGGGGGCGAACATTACCACGTACACGTGGGGTGGCTTGGGTGTTGCCGGAGACGGTCCTGCCGCTGCGGCAGTCCTAGCCGCGAAGGGTGATGTTGTACAACCGACGCTTCTCGTTGGCAACGACGACAATACCCAGCAGGAAGTGACGTGCGATGCCGTGAAGGCGATTGACTCGAATATCCCGGATTACATAATTGAGGCCACTCAGGGAACTGGTGCAATTGATATTCCTGCAGGCACGAACACGGTGCATATTGCTGTGGATTGTTCGCAGAATTCAACATTCTTCT
This sequence comes from Fibrobacter succinogenes, assembly GCA_902795385.1. GTDB lineage: Bacteria > Fibrobacterota > Fibrobacteria > Fibrobacterales > Fibrobacteraceae > Fibrobacter > Fibrobacter succinogenes_P. Next base: position 2,956 of record CADBLC010000194.1, read on the forward strand.
GCAACGGAGAGGGCCAAATTAATGCAAAGGTCGGTGGAACTACTATTACGGGATCCCACTATGCCTCTGGAAAAATAGACTCTAAGTATTGCTCCGGTAGCGCTTCTGTTGAAGTTACGCTGAATATTGCTGCTAAGTGTGGTGTCTATTAATAGGCAATAAAAAAAGAAATTTGTTGGAAAAAGAAAAGCCCGCTCAATCGAGCGGGCTTTTCTATATACATTTTTTAGAATTTATTCCCTAATCCCTAGATCCTAAATCCTAATCCCTAATTACATAAACCAGTAGCCGATACCGAACTTGAAGGTGTTCAGCTTGCCGCTTGTGAGTTCGGTTTCTTCGCTCAGGATGTAGCCTTCGTAGACGTCGGTCATGCCCCAGTTGAAGCGGAAGTCGACGCTGAGCCCTCCGACGATGTAGTAGCCGCCACCGACGGTAATGCCAAACTGGACGCTCTTGCGATTCATTTCTTCGGGGAAGTCGTGCTCGAACTTTCCTGCGGCATTTTCCATCACGCCGCTCTCGAGCTTGGTCTCGTCACTCACGTTAAGCTCGATGCTCGGACCGACGACAAAATAGACCTTCTCGATAGGAGTCACGCGCAGCAACAGCGGGAATTCCACGCTCATCTGCTTGAACGTGCGTTCCATGCTGCCGTCCTCCTGGCTGAGTTTGGCGTATTCGAAAAGGACTTCGGGGGTGAACTGCATGAAGGGGAGCAGTTGGAGACGGACGCCGAGGCCAGCTTCGAAACCGATGCCCGAGGGGGCGATGTCGTTTTCGCTGTCGTTGTAAATGTACCACTCTTCGCCAAGGCCATACATCATGTTGTAGTTGAAGGCGCCACGGATGCCCACGCCGAATTCGCTCTTGGGCGCAGACTTGGGCTGCTCGTTATAGCTGTTGTCCTGGACGGCAACCTGGGCGGGTTCTTGGTTGTAGCTTTCCCTCTGGTTGTTTGCCTGGGTGTTGTTGCGTGGGCGACTTCCTGGGCTGTTTCCTGGGGCTCTTCTTCCGCCTGTTCGGAAGCCTGTTCCTCGTCCGGGATGTCTCCCGGCCATACGTCGTCGTCTTGTGCGAAGGCGAGCGAGGTGGCCAGGGCGCCTGTTGCTATAATCTTGGAAATATTCATGGATTCCTCCGTTAAACTGCGGTAAATGTAACAATTTCGAAATAAACTATGCGGGGCGCAATAAAAAAAATCCGTTGTGTCTCTTGACAATGGGAGGGGAGAATTCTATATATGAAAATATGAATACTTGTTCATGTATGAAGTCTACAAAGGCCGACATCTCGATGGATGTCCTTTTCGAGTTGTCGGAGTTTTTCAAGTTCTTTGGCGACACGACGCGCATCCGCATTATCCACTTGATGCTTTCGGGGGAAATCTCGGTGAACGAGATTGCCGAAAAGCTTAGCCTGGAGCAGTCGGTGGTGAGTCACCAGCTGCGAATTCTCAGGACGGCGAACCTGGTGAAGCCGCGTCGCGAAGGCCGCAAGATTTTCTATTCGCTCGACGACGAGCACATCGGCCTTATCTTCAACACGGGTCTCACGCACATTTTGCACAAGAAGGGTAAGTAACATGGGCGCTGCTGTCGACATTCTTGAAAAGTTTATCTTGCAGTTCGTTACGCTGTTCTCCGAGATGGCTCCGTTCTTGCTGCTCGGTTTTTTGTTGGCGGGCATCCTCCACGTGTGGGTACCGAACCACCTGTACGTCCCAAAGATCGCGAAGCCGAATTTCAAGTCGGTGCTGTGGGCGGCGCTGTTCGGCGTGCCGCTCCCGATTTGCAGCTGCGGCGTGATCCCGACGTCCATTGCGCTGCGCCGTGAAGGCGCGAGCAAGGGCGCGAGCGTAAGCTTCCTCATTTCGACACCTGCGACGGGCGTGGACTCGATTCTTGCGACATACTCCTTGCTGGGCGGGCCCTTTGCAATCTTGAGGCCGGTGGCCGCGTTCGTGACGGCGATGCTCGGCGGCATAATCACGAATTTTGCGACCCGCAACGAAAAAGACGTCGCTGTGGGCGAGGCGGCCGGGACGCATGAACATCATCATGAACATCATCATGAACATGGCGATGATGACCACTGCGGTTGTTCCGACGAACATTGCGAATGCTGCTGTGATGAAGATGAACATCATGGAGAACGTTCGTTTGCCCAGAAGATTGGCGAGAC
>CADBLC010000195.1 GCA_902795385.1 Fibrobacter succinogenes
CAAGCGTGGCGCCTTCATTTGTGCCGAACGCATGCAGGAATCCGTGAAGGGCGTGACCATTGTCGACCAGACTGTAACCTTCGCTTACGGCATTGCGCATTCCAGCGAAGACTACAAGGACATGGACGAGATGATGCATAGTGCTGATTCTTCGATGTACGAATGCAAGAAGAAAATGCACGGCGAGCGAAAATGAATCCGAAATAAAAGCGAGGTCCTATGAAGAAGGCGTTCCTTGTTCCGTTCTTTACCATGTTTGTCCTGGCCGCTTGCGGCGACGACGACAGCAGTTCATCGGTAGACGAGGGGGGCGCCTCCGGGGGCATTGCCTCTGTAGCGACCTACGACGACCTTGCGCACTGCACCAAGAGCCACTACGGCGAGGTGGTGTACGTGGAAGACGAGGACACCTACTTCGAATGTACTAGCGACGACTGGACGGAGGTGGACTCCGCCGCGGTCGACAGCATCCTCGCGACAACGAGCTCCAGCAGCGCTGCCGAAGACAGCGTCAAGTCGTCGAGTTCTATCAAGGCGGACAGCTCCGAGACGGCCGATGTGGAGACGGTGAAGGTCGATTCGGTGACCGTATCGGGCTTTGCGCAGAAGGGCCCGTTCGAGAGCGGCGCCACGGTGACGGTATACGGCCTCGACAGCCTCCTCGAAAAGACCAAGACCAAGTTCAGTGGCAAGGTAACGGGTGATTCCGGCGCCTTCAGCGTGTCGAAGGTAGTTCTGCCGAGCCAGTATGCGCTCGTGGAAGTGAACGGCTTCTACATGAACGAGAATTCCGGCAAAAAGACGAACGGCACCAAGTTGACGCTCGGCGCCCTTGTCGACCTGAGCGAGGGCAAGTCCGTAAAGGCGAACGTGAACGTATTTACCGAACTGGAGTACGCCCGTGCGAAGCGCCTGGTGCTCAAGGAAAAGTTCAATGTACCGGCCGCGAAAAAGCGCGCCACCAAGGAACTGCTTTCTGTGTTCGGCGGCACGGGCGGCGACGATCTGACTTCGACATCTCTCTCGCTTTCCGACACGAACTCGGCGGGCAGGGCCCTGCTTGTCGCCGGCATCCTTTTGCAGGGCGACCTGAGCGCAAGCAAGTTCGGGAGCTTGCTCGCTGAAGTGGCCGATTTGTTTGCCGCGAAGGGCAGCCTCGACAGTGCCGAACTGCGTGCCGATCTTGCCGATTGGGCTAGCCGTGCAGACAGTACCGACGCCTACGCTTCCATCCGCACCAACGTGAAAGCCTTCAAACTCGCGGCGGCAGTGCCCGACTTTGAAAATTTCCTGTACGGCTTTTGGACCGCCGAATATAAACTCGGCGCCTGCACCGACAGCCTCGAAGAAACCATCAAGAAGAACGAGAACAAGCTGAGCGACAACTACGGCGTGGGTTACGCCTGTACAGCGAAGCGCTGGCACAAGGCCACCGCCCTGGACACCGATCTCGGCCTCTGCACCGGCAAGATGGAAGGAACCTTCAAGGAATACAAGGGTGGCAGGGAAACGGAATATTATGTGTGCAAGTCCGGTACATGGAACAAGATTACCGCGACTCAGTACGAACTCAAGGAATGTACCGAATCCATTGAGTTGAAGTACGTGGCGACCAAGTCTAAGGAATACTTTGTCTGTACCGACAAGCAGTGGGTTGCCATAGACAGCGTTACCTACGAGCTCAAACTGTGTACCGACAAGCGTGACAAGGAACTTGCCAAGACCGAAAAAGCCGGCAGCTACGTGTGCGAATGGGACGGCGAAGAAGGTTCCTGGCGCAAGCCGACAGACATTGAAGCGGAACTGGGCGTATGCGGTGGCAAGACCGTGAAGGCCGATAGCGTATACAAGACGAAATCGGGCGATTATTATGCCTGCGAGGCGGGTGAATGGAAAAAGGCGGACGAAGCGACATACTTGTTTGGTAACTGCACGGCCGCGCTTGAAGATACCGTGCGCTGGAGTGGGGAATTCGCCAAGGATGAAGACGGCAAGCCTTATGGCTATGGCAATATTCCCGTGGATACGGCCGGAGTTACGGGCAAGTATTACGAATGCCACGAATCCAGGTGGAATGAATCGAATGTGGGCAAGTATGTTTACGGCGTGAAATGCGTCGAGAATACGATAAGGGGTCTGATGGATGGCGGGGCCATGTCGAAGTTTATTGAAGTGAAAACGGTTGATGGAACTGTTTCGGCCAAGAATATCGTAGATGGATTGGCCTATATGATTATTGTAGGAAGTGCACTGGCGCGCGATTCCCTCGTGTATGTCCAGTGCAAGAACGGGGTATGGAAAGGCGTAGATGAGTCCCTCTATGTTACTGGCAGGGAATGTTCTGCCGAAATCGATTCTACTATTGTGAAGGGATTCTCCTGCGTGCACGAAGGCAGCAACTACTACTGGCGCGAAGCGACAGATGCAGAAAAGGCAAACGGTGCGTTCTGCTCGGCAACGTTGAACGACGGCGAGCTGCATAATGGCTACGTGTGCGACAAGAACGGCAATGTCTATTTCTGGAGAGAGCTTTCGGCAGCCGAGTCGGCGAATAACGCACTGTGTACGGCTGCGTTGGATGATAGAACAATCCATAATGGCTACGTATGCGAAAAGAATGGCGACGTATATGCTTGGCGCGATTTGACTGAGCCTGAACGGGCAAATAATGCGCTGTGCACGGGGGCAATGAATGATGGCTTGGTCCACAAGGGCTATGTTTGCGAAATTGGTGAGGGTTGGCGTGCGGCGACAACTGCGGAGAAAGCGACAGGGAAAGTATGCAATACGTCTAATGGCAATACCGAAATTGTGAATGGATATGTGTGCCAGTACCTCGATACAAATTGGCGAAAGGCAAGCGACGTGGAAATAGAGACGGATACAGTGTGCGGGGTGCTTACCGATGTTATATATCACACAGGGTCCGGGCCGGTTATTAGGCAGGTGACGACTTATGACGATCGCTTGTTTGCCGGGAAATACGTTTGCTCGCAAGAGGGCCCATGTTTGTCAAATAAAATTGGCGGTTACTGCTGGCGCTCGGCGACGTCGTCGGAAAAATCATTGGGGCAACTTTGCAACGGCAAAATGAATAAACTGTTTATCAAGAAGTCTGGAGATATGTACCGGTGTTCAGAGCCTGAGACACATAACTGGTCAAAATGGACTTTCTCTATCATTACGGATAATCGCGATGGTATGACCACAACTTACCGTACTGTAGATATCAGGGATACGACGGTCATGGTGGACAACTTGAAATTCCGCCATCCGGATGATTACGGCGCAAACTGGGTTTGCGATGATGATATAGAATCCAATTGTGACAGGTATGGGACTAGATACTCCTGGGATGCGGCGGTAGCTCTCCAAGGAGTCAATGAATCTTCTGATAAGAAAGTTCAAGGAGCATGCCCCAATGGTTGGCATGTCCCGAACTCAGTGGAAGGAAAATGGTTGCAGGGAAAATTGGAAGGAAAGTATGGCTTCCCGCAATATTTGGAAGGTGAAGGCTATGATCCTGAACCAACACCAAGGATTTGGTGGACGTCTAAAAGAACCAGTAATGCAAGTTCAAATACGGCTTTTGCTTATGAATTCGGCAAAACGGAATTAAGCGGACGAACGAGGAATAACGCTTATTACATCCGTTGTATTAAGGACTACTAACCCCAACAGTGTTTGAAAACAAAAAGCGGGGCGCCACCAGGCGCTCCGCTCTTTTAATTCTGTCGAAAGACTCTGTTACTTGATGGCGGCAAGCAGCTTGCCTAGCTTGTCTTCAATCGTCTTCCAGTCGCCCTTTGCCATGAGCTTGGGGTCAAAGATGCTCCCGCCGAACGAGACGAAATTCGCCCCGGCCTTGAGGTAGTCCTGGACGTTTTCCGCATTCACGCCACCGCAGGCCATCAGC
>CADBLC010000196.1 GCA_902795385.1 Fibrobacter succinogenes
CCAGGCGCTTCAGGAGCTCGTCGACGCTGGCCCCGAGAATTTCGCCTCGGGCGTCGGGATTCACGATTTCCTCGTACCTGGCACTATCACCCTGGCCATCGGTCGCGACAGCCATCGAGATGCCCTTCCGGGAAGTATCTACATAGAGATCTAGTTTCATATGAACTTAGGACTTTGTGCTTAGATGGCGGATCAGGTCCGCCATGACGTCATTCCGGCCTCCGAGCCGGAATCTGCCAAATAAAACTACCTCTTAATCGCGACGCTCTTGTCGATAATCAGGTCGATGAGCTGGCTGTACGTGATGCCGATGCAGGCAGCCTGTTGCGGCAAAAGCGAAGTCGGAGTCATGCCCGGGAGCGTGTTCGTCTCGATGGCGAAGAGTTCGCCGTCCTTCGTGATGCGCACGTCGGTGCGGCTGTAGCCTGCGCCGCCAAGGGCGTAGTGGGCGTTCTTCACGAGTTCCTGGATGCGCGCCGTCAGTTCAGGCGCAAATTCTGCGGGCGTCACTTCCTGGCATTCGCCGTTGTACTTCGCCTCGAAGTCGAAGTATTCGCGGGTCGTCATGCGCATCTCGGTGGGCGGGAGCGGTTTTTCGCCTTCGATGTAACCGCAGCTCGCTTCGCCGCCGGCAATAAACTTCTCGCACAGCAGGCGGTTGGAATCCTTGAACAAATCTTGCACAATCTTGCCGGCTTCGTCCATGTCCTTCGCGATGCCGATACCGATGGAAGAACCGCCCAGCGGGTCCTTGATCACGAGCGGGAACCCGAGTTCGTCGGCAACGCTCACGAGCGTGTCGCCCGTAAAGTCGTGCTTCCAGATTACGCGGTACGGCGGGGTCGGGATGCCGTTCGCGCGGTAGATTTCCTTGGACTTGATCTTGTCCATCGCGAGTGCCGAGGCAAGGAGACCGCAACCCGTGTACGGGATGCCCCAGTTCTCGAGCATGGCCTGGATGTGGCCGTCTTCGCCCCACTTGCCATGCAGTGCCAAGAAGGCGATGTCGGCGGCCGGGAGTTCGGAGAGGGCGGGGGACTTCTTGGTGCAGGCGGCCGTGCCTTCGAGGCTACGGAAGTAGTTCACCGAGAAGTTATCCTTCTGGTAAGGGCTGAGTTCGCGGGCGGACCAGTGCCAGGTGCCGTCCTTGTCAATCAAAACGGGATGGATATTGTATCGTTCCGGATTCATGGCGCGGACAACACCAGTGCCGCTGACAACGGAAACATCATGTTCGGTGGACGGACCACCCATCAAAACGAGAACGCGCATGCGTGCCATCGTAAACCTCTTTGAAAAATCTATGGTGATAATGTAGTAAAAATGGATTTTCGGTTGCCCTACCTGCCAAAGGTTTGTATCTTAGGTAAGGAAGTGGTATAAAAAGAGGTCCTTATGCGTGTATTCGTTACAGGTGGAACTGGTTTTATCGGGCACTATGTGGTCAAGGCCCTGTTGGAGAAAGACCACGAGGTCGTGATTGCTACGAGGCACCCGAACAAGGTCCCGTCCCTGCGTAGCCATTCCAAGGTCAGCTTTGTCGAGGCCTCGCTTACGGATTTCGACAAGATGGGAGACGGGCTGGTCGGTTGCGATGCTTGCATCCACATTGCCCTGGGATGGGGCGATACCCCCTCGGCCATGCTCATGAACGACACCCGCGCCACGGTCAACCTGCTGGAAATGGCCGCCCGTGCCGGCTGCCAGAAGTTCATCTATACGAGCAGTACGGCGGCGATGGGCCGCATGCGTCCTTCCATGCGCGAAGTCACGAGCAACCTCCCGATGGATTTGTACGGTGCCACCAAGGCGGCGGGCGAGGCCTTTGTGCTCGGTTTCCGTCATGGTTACGGGTCCCAGTTCCCCGAAGTCAAGATGCGCCGCAATATCATCCGTCCGGGCTACACGTTCGGCAACCCTGCGTTCAATGACGGCTGCTCTCAGCCGGACCGTCGCTTTTTCGAGATGGCTCAGGCTGTCAAGGAAAACCGCGACATCCACATCATCAAGAACGACGGTACCCAGTTCATCCATGCGAGCCAGCAGGCCCAGCTGTACCTGAACGTGCTTGAAAGCGACAAGAACGAGGACATCTACCTCGGTCTCGGTTCCGTGTGGATCAGCTGGAAGGAAATTGCCGAAAAGATGATTGCCCTGCGTCCGGGCTGCAAGTCCAAAATCGTTGAGTCCGACATGGGGTGGGGTGACGAACCCATGCTGTTCGACGTGCAGAAAATCAAGGACCATTTCGGGCTTGTTTTCGATGCCCACGAGTTCATGGACGACCACATCAAGTGGACGTTCGACCACGTCTAATTCGGTTTTGACCGCATAAAAAGAGAACCGCCCCGATGGGAGCGGTTCTTAATTTTTGCCAGCGACTCTCGCCTTAGGAGAGTCTCGCCGATCTTACATCTTCAAGAGAATCTCGCCAATTTGAACAGCGTTCAAAGCGGCGCCCTTGCGGATCTGGTCACCGGTGAGCCACAGCGTGTTGCTGTTGTCGTCGGCGAGGTCCTTGCGGATACGGCCCACGAAGATGTTGTCCTTGCCGGCGCTTTCGAGCGGCATCGGGTACACATAGTTCTGCGGGTCGTCCTTGAGCGTCACGCCCGGAGCGTTCTTCAAGGCATTGCGGATTTCTTCGACGGAAACCGGACGTTCCGTTTCGAACCACACGGATTCGGAGTGGGAACGCAGAGAGCTCACGCGCACGCAGGTGGCACTCGTACGAACGTCGGAGTGCATAATCTTGCGCGTTTCGTTGAACATCTTCATTTCTTCCTTCGTGTAGTCGTTTTCCGTCATCTTGTCGATCTGCGGGATAACGTTGTATGCAAGCTGGAAGGGGAACTTCGCGATGTGCGTGGTGGTGCCCGTCTCGATGATGTCCTTGTACTGCTGCTTGAGCTCTTCCATGGCGATGGCACCTGCGCCGCTCGCGCTCTGGTAAGAGGAAATGTGGATCTTCTTGATGTGGGAAATCTTCTCGATGGGGTTGAGTACCACCACCATCATGATGGTGGTGCAGTTCGGGTTGGCGATAATGCCCTTGCCGCCGAGTTCAGCCTTGTAGAGCTTGATGTCTTCGGGGTTCACTTCGGGCACGACCAGCGGGACCTTCGGGTCCATGCGGAAGAAGCTCGTGTTGTCGACGACCACGGCACCGTTTTCGACGGCGATGGGGGCGAATTCCTGGGAAATCGCGGCACCGGCGGAGCTGAGCACCAGGTCGATACCCTTGAAGGAATCCTTGTTCAGGACTTCGCACTTGAGCGTCTCGCCCTTGAACTTGAATTCCTTGCCCGCGCTACGTTCGGAGGCGAGAAGCTTCAGGCTCTGCAGCGGGAAGTTGCGTTCCTCGAGGATGGAGAGGATCTCTTGGCCGACGGCGCCAGTGGCACCCATGATGGCTACGTTGCGAATCATAGTTTAACCTTTAGTTTTCTTCTTGTTGAGGTTGATAGTTTGAAATCAGGTTCTGGATGTCGTTGCGGAAACGCTCCAGGAAAATTTTTGTCTGCGCGATCTGGCTGCGGGACTGCTTGTACTGGTTCATCTGCTCCTCGGTGTCTTCTTGCAGGGAGTAGGTGTACAGGGAGTAGGCCGCAAGGCGGAGGCTTTCGGTCGCCTGGATGAGCTCGGAATGCGCTTCGCTAGATTCGTGCGGGTGGAACAGCCCGAGGGCCTTCTTGTTGAGGGCCGTCGCGTTGTTGTTGATGGCGAGCGCCTGGCTGCCGCGCTGTTCGCGCTCGGCATCGGAAATGCTCGGTGCGATGGGTTCGTAGCTGTCGATGGCTCCCATGATCTCGTACATGCGGGCGATGACCTTGTCGGTCTCGTTGATGTAGCGGTCGAGACGGCTCTTGGCCGCGCTCGAGAGCACGACCTTTTCACCCGGAGTATTCACGAC
>CADBLC010000197.1:0-3906 GCA_902795385.1 Fibrobacter succinogenes
GCCCCGCATTCCCGAGCGAGAAGAAGTCCAGGACCTCTTCTCCCAGCCCGAGGCGGGCAAGATCATTTCGCTGGAGCCCGACCAGGGCAACGTCCCTCCACCCCCCAAGGAGCAGGCTCCCTGGACGCCCCCTACCCTGTTCCAGATTGCGAACACCTACATCGCGGGCGAAGACGCCGAAGGGCTCCTGGTTATAGACCAGCATGCCGCCCACACGCGCATCTTGTACGAGCAGGCGCTGGACAGCCTGAAAAACGGAGTCGCGCAAGACAGCCAGGAGCTCTTGTTCCCGGAGCTTACCGAATTTTCGAAAGACGAGAAGGAGATGTTCCCGCATGTCGAGGAGCAGCTCGTAAAGCTCGGCTTCCACATCGAGCCGTTTGGCGGCGACACCTACCAGGTGAGAGCCATCCCGACCCACCTCCCGCTGTCGCGCGTGGCAAAGGCCGTACACGAGTTCCTGGAGTCCTGCATCGCCGACGACGAGACCGATTCGACCAAGGTGCAGGAATCCATCGCCAAGGCCTGGGCCAAGACGAACGCCTTCCAGGCGGGCGACAAGCTGAAGCCCGAGGAGATGGCTAGCCTGATGGGCCAGCTGATGATTACGGAAGACCCGCTAAAGTCGCCCTACGGCGGGCCGACCTTAATGCGCATTACCCTGGAAGAACTCGCCAAGAAGTTCCGCCGCTGATTTTCCGCCAGCAACGATAGCACCCAGATTGTTCGCGATACTTGTCGCGGCGGTTTTGGCGGCACCCTTTTCCATGGACTCGAACGCCAGGCGGATTTGTGGGACCGTTCGCCGCAGGGTCCACGGAGCACAGATAAATTCCGGGACCGCCTCGCAAGACAAGAGGATGTTGGGCATCGCGAAATGGCGAGCCTTCACCAGAAGGCTTCCCATTATATAAGTAAGGGAATCCGGTACGGTCAGTACGACTTGCGGGCATGCCGAAAGGGCAAGTTCGAGCGTCGCCGTACCCGGGGCTACGAGAGCCCCCACCGCAGACCCGTACAAATGGCGACGGTCCGCCACGCTTTCGGGGGCCACGGTTACCGAGACGCAAGCAGGGACGTTACCGCCAAACGACTGCAAAAGCACGCGTTCAAGCACAGGAACCAAGGACTTGCGCGCCGCTACGACGGTGACCCGCCTTCCACTATCGCGAACCACCCGGATGTAGGCCTTAAGGTTCCGCACCGCCTGGGACTTGCGGCTTCCCGGTAACAGGAGGATTTGATCGCGGGAATCGTCGGGACGTTCAGATGAAATGGCGAACGGATGCCGCAGGCGTCGCGCCTCGCACCCGAGGCGCGCAAAGGCGTCCCCTTCAAAGTCGAATAGTACCGCGAGCGGGACGCCTTGCAGTTTGCGGGCGCGCGAGCTCTTCCACGCCCACACCTGCGGCGGAGCCACATAAAGCATTCGCTTGCCAAGGCGCTTGGCCAAGGCACAGAGCCTCATGTTGAATCCCGGATAGTCGATGGCGATAAAGCCCACGCACTCCGGAGCCGTCAACGCATCGCACAGGGCCGCATACGCCCGGCGCAGGCGGAAATAATGCGGAAGCACGTCCCCGAATCCAGACACCGGGAGGGTCTCGTATTCGCAAACGGGATCAAGGCCCGCAGCCTGCATGCGCGCACCGCCCGTACCGCGGGCGCCATAGCCTGCGGCAATCACGGCCGAGACAAAGGATTCGCCCAGGACATCGCCGGAATCTTCACCGGCACAAAGCAAAAAGTATTGCATCAGCGGCGAGGCTTCCCCGAAACCCAGAGCTTGAGAACGCCCATGTCGCGCTTGAGCCAGTTCATCAATTCCTGGTTGTATCCCAGTTTATATTTATGCAAGACAAGGCCATGCTCGTAGAAGGAGTCCGTCTCGATATGGCACACCAGCTTGCAGGAATGTTCGCCTTCAAAAGCTTCGAACCGCTGCAAGCCCTCCTCGAGTTTCACGAGGAATTCTTCGTTCAGCATCTGCGAGTAGAACGACACGTGGACGTAGTTCACCATCGCGCTGCGCACGTAGTCAAGCTGGTAGGCGTCTTCCACGATAATCTGCGTCTCTTCCATTTCCTTACGGTCTTTGTCGCGCTGGTGTTCCAGCACACCCTTGACCAAGATTCGGTCGTCTTGCGAGATAATGTCGCGGAACTTTTCCCATTCGTCCTTCTTGAAGAACAGGCCCGTTTCGCCATGGAAATCCTGGATTTGCCCAAAGCCGATGGTATCGCCGCGCTTGGTTTCTACCGAGCGCATCTTGGTAACCACACCGCCCACAAACACAGTATTGCCCACCTTCCTTTCCAGGTCATCGGCAGCAAGGCTCGTAGTCGTGAAACCCTGGAGTTCCGGGCGGAACTCATCGAGCGGGTGGCCCGAAAGGAACATGCCGAGCACTTCGCGTTCCTTGTTGAGCATTTCCATGCAGCTCCATTCCTCGGCATCTTCCAACACTTCGGCAATGTTCGGCATTGCGGCGGCACCGCCCAAGTCGAACAGCGACATCTGTCCCTTGGATTTGTCTTCCTGGTCCTTGGCGGCGACTTCCATCGCGCGGTCCACGGTGGCCATGAGCACAGCGCGGCTCCCAGGCAAATCGTCCAATGCGCCCGCCATCACGAGGCATTCGAGCAATTTCTTGCTCAGGGGCGGATGCTTTTCCTTGAGGCTTCCCTGGTAGGCGGCCACGCGCTTGCAAAAATCGAATATGTCCTTGAACGGTCCGTTCTTTTCGCGCTCGGCCACAACGTCTTCGATAACCGCGAGACCCACATTGCGGATACCCGCGAGACCGTACAGAATCTGGCCCTTCTCGTTTGCGGTAAACACACCGTAAGAGGTATTGATGTTCGGCGACACAACCTCGATTCCGAGGCGCTTGCATTCCTGGATGATGGTGACGATGTCTTCGGTCTTGCCCATCTTGGAAGTCATGGAAGCGGCCATGTATTCGGGGCCGTAATTTGCCTTGAGGTATGCCGTCTGGTAAGCCACGTAGGCGTAGGCTGCCGCGTGGCTCTTGTTGAAGGCGTAACCGCAGAACGGGAGCACCGCGTCCCATACCTTCTGGATCATGGCCTTGTCGTAGCCCTTCGCGAGGCACTTCTCGAAGAATTCCGGTTCGAGTTTCGCCATCTTCTCGGGCATTTTCTTCGCCATAATACGGCGGATATTGTCAGCGCCCCCCAGCGTGTAGCCACCCAGAATCTGGGCAAGCTTCATCACCTGTTCCTGGTAAACGATAACGCCGTACGTTTCGCCCAAAACCTGCTCCAAGTCCGGATGGTAGCAGTCGATTTCTTCCTTGCCGTTCTTGCGCGCAATAAAATGCGGAATCTGTTCAATAGGCCCCGGACGGTAAAGGGCGTTCATAGCGATCAAGTCAAAGATTCGCGTGGGTTTCAGTTCGCGCAGGTATTTTTGCATACCCGGAGATTCGAACTGGAACACCGTAGTCGTCATGCCCTTGCCAAGCAAGTCAAAAGTCTTCTTGTCGTCGAGCGGGATATGGCCCATGTCAAGGTCAATCTTGCGGTTCTTCTTGACCATGTTCACCGTGTCCTGGATGATGGACAAGTTGATGAGGCCAAGGAAGTCCATCTTCAAGAGCCCGATGTCTTCGGCGTAATGCTTGTCGTACATCACCACCGGCGTATCGGCCGGGGCGGCACGGTAAAGCGGGGCAAGGTTGTAAATCGGGGTCGGCGTAATCACCACGCCGCACGCATGCACGCCCGTCTGGCGCGGCAAATCTTCGAGTGAGAGCGCGATGTTCCACAAGTTCTGGTAGCTGGGGCGGCTGTTGATGAGCGCCTGCAGCGGTTCCGGGCTGTATCCGTCTTCGAGGTTGTTGCCCTTCTTGTCTTTGCCGGTCCAGGCCTGCTTAAGGCTAAA
>CADBLC010000197.1:3919-11155 GCA_902795385.1 Fibrobacter succinogenes
AGCATACCATAGGTAATAATCTGCCCCACGCAATCGTAGCCGTACTTGTCGGTCACGTACTGGATAACGCGGCCGCGGTCCCTATCCGCAATGTCGGTATCGATATCCGGCATGGAAACGCGTTCGGGGTTCAAGAAACGTTCGAAGAGCAAGTCGAACTTGAGCGGGTCAATGTCGGTAATGCCGATGATGTAGGTAACGAGCGAGCCTGCCGCGGAGCCACGCCCCGGGCCCACGGGAATCCCGTGTTCGCGCGACCAGTTGATAAAGTCCCACACAATAAGCAGGTAGCCCGCCACGTTCATGTTGCGGATACAGTTCAGCTCCTTGTACATGCGCTTGGCCACGTCGGTCTCGTGCGCAGGGAACTTGAAATCTTCGTCGGGGAAACGCCACTTGAGGCGTTCGTTACAAAGGTGGGTAATGTAGATATCGGCATCGCCACCCGGTTTGCACCAGCGATGCGTATTCTTTTCCCAGGCCTTGTTGTCTTCTTCGGTAAAGGGTTCCTGCGCGGCCTGGTCTTTGAGGGCGGCCTTTTCTTCGTCGGTCAAGGCTTTTTCATCGACGCCCTTCTCGGCGCAATAGGCGGCAATCAGCTTTTTCGTTTTATCCTTGATTACACCTTGACGTTCGCGTTCGCGAATTACCGGATACTCCGCATCGTATTCGGCCTTCATGTATCCCTTGATTTTCTGATATTCCTCGGAGGCGAGGAATTCTTCGGGAATCTTGAAGCGCGGCCAGAAATCGTCGCCAATACCAGTTTTCACGGTGAAATTGCATCGTTCGGCAATCTTGACCGTATTCTCGATGGCGCCCGGGATATGGCCGAACAGTTTGACCATTTCCTCTTCGGAGCGGAAATAGAACTGGTCCGTGGGAAAGCGCGCGTCCGTAAAATCGTTGAGGGTCGTCTTTAGCGAAATGCAGCGGAGCACCTTGTGCGCCATGGCGTCTTCGGACTTTATGTAATGCACGTCGGCAACAGCAACGACCTCGCGGCCCATTTCCTTGGCGAGCTGCACATTGAACTCGTTGACCAGCTTTTGCTGGGGAACCCCATTATCGCATACCGAAATGTACAGGTGGTCGCGGTCAAAAATCTTGTCCAGCGCATCCATGTATTCGCGCGCCTGGCTATTGCGGCCCGCCGCCACGTTCTGTCCGTATCGGCTAAAAAAGTCGCCCGCGATGGCGATAAGGCCTTCTTTATGTTGGTTCACCACCTCCAGCGGCACCGAGGGAATTTCGGCCCAGCGGTCGCTTTCTTCATAGCGGTAACTCACGATGCGAAGCAGGTTGTAGTAGCCCTTCTCGTTTTCCACAAGCAAGGTCAGGCGTTCAAAAGTCGTCGGGTCCTTCTGGCTCGCGCTCGAGGAATCCACGTAAATATGGCAGCCGTAAATGGTCTTTATCGGCGGGAGCCCCTGTTCCTTGCGCTTCTTGTTCAAGTCCTTGCCGCGGGTCTGGATTTCAAGGATTCCGAACATCGCTCCGTGGTCTGTCAGGGCGACCGCCGGGGCGTTATCCGCAGCAGCGGCGTCCAATATGCCGTCGAGACGTGCCGACGACTTCAATACGGAAAATTCGGAATGCACTTGCAGGTGAACAAAAGCCATACCTGCAATTTAATAAAATGCATGCTCGCCCATGAAAAAGACCCGGCCATTCAGCCGGGTCCTTCCGTTTAAAAAAGCGATAGACTATTCGATTTCCTCGCCAGCCACTTTAAAGCTGTAATACGTTCTCTTCCCTTCGTACGAGAAGTACAATCTATAACTACCCGGGCCAAGGCCGGTGCAATTGGCAAGGTTCAATACCGGCTTTGTGCCCGTCAAATCAATACAGCCGTAATAAACAGAACCCACAGGGAGCGACGGAGCAATCTCAGTGCCGGCATGCGTTTCGAGACTATACCCAATCTGGTCATAGATATCGGCAAGAGTTACCTCTTCACCGTCCGGGAAACAAACCTTATGTGCCTTGATTTCGAATTCGATAGACTTGTCCATGTCTTTTATGATTTCGTACTCCAGACCCATCGCGCATACGGACGTATCAGTATCATCGATTTCAATATCTTCGACTTCTTCATTGGTGCCATCGACAATTTCATAGCGCGGGATGTTCGAAATCCTGAACTGGTCGAACGAGCCCGAAGTCGTCATGCCTTCGAACTGGCCAGCGCCTTCCATGCAGCAATAAGACTTGTAGCCGATAACCAGGAGGTTTTCGAAAGGCTTGTTGCGGCGGGCCGGAGCATAACCGAGTTCATGCTTCATCTTGGCGACCAGCGTGCCGTTCACCCAGAGGCTCATGTAACCGTCACCCCACTGGCCGGCAATCAGGTTCCAGTCGTCGCCAAGCGTCACGGCACCCTTTACAAAGAAATGCTGGTCGGCATGGTTCTTCTGGAAGTAGAGCTCGCCATTCTTGTAGAAGAAGTGAACGCGGGAGCCGTCGTTTCCAAGGAGAGTCCTTGCAGAAGCATCCAAGAAGTCCGCATTCGGGCGGAACCAGAATTCCACCGTACCCACGCTCAAGGAGTCAATCAGGTTCACTCCCAGCGGAGCCACCTGGCCGTCATTCAGTTTCAACGCGTTGCCGCATACACCCTTCACCTGCTCGCCTTCGTCAAATACGCTCTCGAGTTCATCGAGATAGCGCGTATTCTCGTCCATCTTGAGGGCCGGAGATGCGCAGGCGCCGCCAAAAGACGTATTCGAGGCCATTGCCGGCATAACGCCGCTCTGCGAAAGAGAGTCAAAGTATTCGGAAACGCCCATTCTCTGGAGCGCCGACCACATACTTTCACCCTTCGATGCGAGAGTTTTTTCTTTTACGACGGGGCTTTCGCCGACAGTCGGGTCCGAAGCGGATTCGGAACTACAGCCGACAAAAAGGGCACCCATCGCGATAAATGGTAACAGAATCTTTTTCATGATTATCCTCCTAATCTGTACAAGCTAATATACCATTTTCCTCCTTACATAATTACTTTTTTTTACATAACCGTCTTTTTAGGGGCCGTTATAAGGCTCATCCGTGTCCCAAAACCGCAAAAATTGTATTTTTTTGCTATGAAACGCGCACTTATTACAGGCATTACCGGTCAGGACGGATCGTACCTGGCAGAGTTCCTTCTCGAGAAGGGTTACGAAGTTTACGGCCTCGTCCGCCGCAAGAGCAAGCTCGATTTTAACAACGCCGAGCACCTCAAGGGCAAGGTCACCTTCATCTTTGGCGACATGACCGATTCCGCATCGCTTTTGCGTGCCATGGAAATCGCCAAACCCGACGAAATCTACAACCTCGCCGCACAGTCCTTCGTGACTACCTCCTGGGAAACCCCGCTCTCCACCGCCGACATCAACGCCATCGGCGTCACCAAACTGCTGGAAGCGGTTCGCCTATGCAAGCCCGACACCCGTGTGTACCAGGCATCTACCAGCGAGATGTTCGGCAAGGTGCAGGCCATCCCGCAAAACGAGACAACGCCTTTCTACCCGCGCAGCCCCTACGGAGTTTCCAAGCTGTACGGACACTGGATTATCAAGAACTACCGCGAAAGCTACGGCATGTTCGCCTGTTCCGGCATTCTCTTCAACCACGAATCCGAACGCCGGCCGAGTTCGTGACCCGCAAGATTACCATCGCCGTCGCGAAAATCAAGGCCGGCAAGCAGGACGTGCTTGAACTCGGCAACATGGACGCCAGCCGTGACTGGGGCCATAGCGCCGACTACGTGCGAGCCATGTGGCTCATGCTGCAGCAGCCGCAGGCCGACGACTTCGTTGTCGCTACCGGCAAAACGCACACTGTCCGCGAATTCGTGACGCTCGCCTTCAAGGCTGCCGGCATGGAAATCGAATTCCACGGCAAGGGTGTAGATGAATACGCCACCCTCAAGGGCACCGACAAGGTGGTCGTGAAGGTGAACCCGCAGTTCTTCCGCCCCGCCGAAGTGGACCTGCTCATTGGCGATGCGAGCAAGGCAAAGAAGGTTCTCGGTTGGGAACCGCAGATTAGCTACGAAGAACTCGCCAAACGCATGGTCGAAAGCGACATCAAGCTCCTCGCCGAAGGAAAGATTTGATGAAAGTCATCATCGTCGGGGCATCGGGATTCGTCGGCGGCTACTTGGCACGCGAGCTTGAATCCGCAGGGCATTCCACCGTGAAGGTGGACCTCCCCGAAGTAAACCTGCTAGATGCGAAACAGGTGGAAGCGCTTGTCGAAAACGCCAAGCCCGACGCCGTAGTGAACCTCGCTGCCATCAGTTCGGTGGGAGCCTCGTGGAAGTGCCCTGCCGATACCATCAGCGTGAACGTGAACGGCACGCTCAACCTGCTGGAAGCCGTCCGCAAGCACGCCCCGCAGGCAAAGACGCTCTTAATCGGGAGCGCCGAGGAATACGCCATTCCCGAAGGCAAGGCTCCGCTTAAAGAGACGGACCCGCTCGAAGCGAGCAACCCCTACGGCATCTCGAAAATCGCCCAGGAGAACTTTGCACAGCTCTACCGCAAAAAATACGGGATGAAGATCGTGTGCACGCGCTCGTTCAACCATACCGGAGTCGGCCAGACGACCACATTCGCTCTCCCGAGTTTTGTGAAGCAGGTCGCCGCCATCGACAAGTCCGGCAAGCCCGGGCAAATCCGTGTAGGAAACCTGAGCGCCTTCCGCGACTTTTCGGACGTGGAAGACGTTGTGCACGTGTACCGCATGCTGCTCGAAAACGAAAACGAGTTTGACACGTACAACGTGGGTTCCGGCATCGCGCACAAGATTGAAGACTTGCTGAAAAACGTGATTCTCAAGTTCACGCCCGTCGATGTCGAAATCGTCGTGGACCCCGAGAAGGTTCGTCCGGTAGAAACGCCGTACCTCTGCGCCGACAACAGCCGCATCAAGAAATACTGGAACGGCACCGACATCCGCGAAACGCTCAAGAAGATGTTCGACCACTTCAGGGCCGAGGCATAAAAGAAAATGGGTACCGCCCCGAAAATCGCGATTGACGCCCGCATGGTAAGCCGCTCCGGAATCGGCACGTGCATCCAGCACTGGCTGCGCGACGTGGGCTACAGCGTTGCGCTCGGAGACCCGAAGGACCTCGAAGCGTACAACGATGTCCCGAAGCATATTCCCTTCATTAGCGGCATCTACGGCTACAAGGAACAGCTCAAGTTCCCGTACTGCAAGCTGCGCAAGGAACGCCCCGACGTTCTGCACGTACCGCACTGCAACGTACCTCTCCTTTACCGCGGCAAGATGATCGTGACGGTCCACGACCTCACGCACCTCGTGTATCCCGAGTTCTTGCCGATGAAGGTGGTGCATCTATACTTCAAGTTCATCTTCTGGTTCATCTGCAAGCGTGCGAACAGGATTCTTACCGATTCCGAAAGCACCAAGCGCGACCTTCTGCGGTTCTACAAGGCCGATGAATCCAAGATAACGGTCGTCCCTCTCGGCGTAGGCAGCGAATTCGTGCGCAAGCCCAAGAGTGAAGTGGACTACCTCTACGAAAAATTCAACATTCCCCGCGACAAGAAGATTATCCTGTACGTAGGGAACCTGCTCCCCCACAAGAACCTGAACGGGCTCCTGGAAGGTTTCGCCCGCATGCAGGGCCGCGAGAATTGCCGCCTCGTGCTTGTCGGTAAAGCTTTTGACGGTCGCACCCGCGAAACGCGCGAAAAGGATTTGGGAATCGAAGGACTCACCATCCATGCCGGCATGGTGAGCCAAGAAGACCTCGTAAACTTCTACAACCAGGCAGACCTCTTTGTGCTGCCCTCGCTGTACGAAGGATTCGGGCTCCCCGTACTGGAGGCGTTCGCCTGCGGCACACCTGTGGCCTGTTCCAACGTATCGTCGCTGCCCGAAGTCGGCGGTGACGTGGCCAAGTATTTTGACCCGAAGGATGCGGCCAGCATCGCCCATGCGCTCGAAGGTTCCATCGACGACAAGGGAAAATTCGACGATAAGATTTCGGCGTGGGTCAACCGCTTCACGTGGCAAAACAGCGCCAGGCAAATCAGGGAAATTGCTGCCGAGGTCGCGGCAAAGTAAGGTTCAAGATGCAGCAGGGCAAGTTCAAGAAAGTCGCACTGAACATCCTGAAAGTCGCCGTGAGTGTCGGCGGCCTCGCCTACATTTTCTGGAAGGTTCCGTTTTCCGACGTTTGCGGGCACTGGACATCCACCGCGCTCCCGTGGATAGGGCTCATTCTCGCCTGTACCGTGTTCAGCATGGCCATTCAAGCCAACCGCTGGCGCGGGCTTTTGCTCGACGAGGGCAAGAAGATTCCGTTCCGCACGTTTTACGCCTACATCGCTCTCGGCTACTTCTTCAACAACTTGCTCCCCAGCGGGTTCGGCGGTGATGCGGTAAAGACTATCGCCTTCGGCAAGCGCTTTGGCAACATGGCCAACTCGGTCGCGGCAGTCGCCATCTCGCGCGTGATGGGACTCCTCGCCATGTTCCTCTGCTTTTTTGCGATGCTCCCCTTCGTTGTTTCCCGCTACCAGATTCCCGCCATGTACACGGGCGCCGTATGCGCGGTAGCACTCGTTTCGCTCTTTATCATCGTCGGCGGCCTATTTTCGGACAAGATAAAACTCCCCGCGAACCTTACAAACAAAGTGCCGTTCTTCGTCAAGTTGCAAGACGCGTTTTCCATTTACCGCGGATACAAGAAGGCGTTCTTGCTTTCGGGTCTCGATTCCGTATGGCTGCAGCTTTCTTCCATCGCCATACACTACGCCTACTTCCAAGCGGTGGGCGTCCCGGTAGATGTCGCGACGATTACGGTATTCATGACCATCACCATCACGGTTTCAATGTTGCCTATTTCGATAAACGGCATCGGCATCCGCGAAGGCGTGAACGTGAGCCTGTTTACCGGATTGCTTGGCATCCCCGCCGATACGGTCTTGGCGGCAGCGCTTATTGGCTATATTCCCATGCTTTTCCAGGCAATTCAGGGCGCCGTAGTGCTTATTGCGGGCAAAAACAGCCAAACGCAAAATCAAGACGTTTGATTTTAATATCCTTTTTATATATTTCGTACTAGGAGGACTTTTTATGAAAAGCTTTAAATTATTCCCCATCCTCGCTCTTGGCGCTGTTTCTTTTTTTGCCGGCTGTGGTGACGACGGCAGCAGCAGCGCCCCCGAAGAAGCCGGAGCAGCCAGCGGAGAAACCGCGGCAGATCTCCCCAACACC
>CADBLC010000198.1 GCA_902795385.1 Fibrobacter succinogenes
CGCAACAACACCCAGGCAAACAACCAGAGGGAAAGCTACAACCAAGAACCCGCCCAGGTTGCCGTCCAGGACAACAGCTATAACGAGCAGCCCAAGTCTTCGCCCAAAAGCGAATTCGGCGTGGGCATCCGTGGAGCCTTCAACTACAACATGATGTACGGCCTTGGCGAAGAGTGGTATATCTATAACGACAGCGAAAACGACATCGCTCCCTCGGGCATCGGTTTCGAAGTCGGCCTCGGTGTCCGTCTCCAGCTGCTCCCCTTCATGCAGTTCACCCCCGAAGTTCTCTTCGAGTATGCCAAGCTCAGCCAAGAGGACGGCCAAATGGAACGCACGTTCAAGCAGATGAGCGTCGAATTCCCGCTGTTGCTCCGCGTGACTCCTATCGACAAGGTCTATTTTGTCGTCGGTCCGAACATCGAACTTAACGTAAGCGACGAGACCGAACTTGAAAGCGGCGTGATGGAAAACGCGGCCGGAACGTTCGAACACACCTTCCCCGAAAAGATGGATCGCAAAGGCGTTCAATTCGGCATTACCGTCGGTGGCGGCTACTACATCGTCGGAGGACTCAGCGTCGACTTCCGCTTCAACTGGGGCATGACCGACGTCTACGAAGGCTACATCCTGAACGAAGACACCGAATTGACAAGCGGCAAGCTTAACACCTTCAAGTTCGGTATCGGCTACTGGTTCATGTAATGGTTATTAGTTATTAGTCATTGGTTAATAATCTAGATACAGAAAAGCCCGCTCAACTGAGCGGGCTTTCCTTTAATCATTAATTTTAGCGGGCCAACTTACAGCTTGCCGTAGTTGTTTCCGTACCGCCAGTAAACGACACGCAAACATTTGAATAATTGAGTTCGCCAATGCCGACAGCACCCAGCGACACAGAATTCTGCACGTTGTAGCTACCCTGTGCAGGATACGTCTTATTGTTATAGGTCAAGTTCAGAGAAAGACTTGCAGCACCATTCACAGCCAGTTCGCAAGCAACCTTCAAGTTGGGCTTGTCATATTGATTAGTCCATTCGCCATTAATCGTTATACAGCCCTCGTTCAGCACGTTTACCGCCTTTTCGGGGAGCTGGTTACCAACGACCGACAACTGGTATTCCGGGCCCTTACTCGTCTTCACAGCCGGGCACTGAATTTCAACAATCGTGTTGTCTGCATGGCTGACTCTGAGTTTCGGCGCATAACCGGACTGAGCTTCGTCAAAGACCTTGATGAATGTAGCTTCAGCACTGGGAACACCGTCCCATTCGTATACCAGCGGAGAAACCGAGGACTTGCAGGTCGTACCGACAGTCCAAGCAACATTCGGATCAGCCAAATAATCAACCGTTCCATCAGCACTGGTCGTGCAAACGCATCCAGTGATCGGAGCACCGTTGACGTTCAGCTGCTGGGCGCAGGGGATGGTCTGAGAACCATGAGCGCTCGTAGAAACAGTTATTGTCGCCGTCTTGGGACCAGAGGTCGTATAGGAGGTGTTTGCGGTCTTTGTCGTCGCAGTTGCCAACGAACCCTCGGGCATTTCCCAAGAATACGTTGCAGTCGTAACTTCCATGGTACCTACACCGGAACCCTTGGTATCCCAAGTAAAGGTCCAAGCTACAGCCTCGTTCAGTTCAACCGTTGCCTTGCTCGGAACACAGGAACCGAACTGGCCCGCCGGGACAATGATGCTGCTGCTGGACTGGACAGTCGTGCTGCTGCTCATGGGCGGTTGGGCAGACGAAGAGGAACGCGTGCCGATAGGTCCGAAGCTGGACATATGGAATGCGGAAGAGCTAGTCTTGCCAGCAGAGGAACGACCACCGCTGGAGGACGACTTCGGAGTCTCGCTGCTCTTAACAACAAAACTCGGTGCGGTTTGCATTTCTTGGGCGCATCCACCCGGCAACGTATCTTCCAAACACTTCGCGATAGCGAGACTTGCGTCGCTCTCGTTAAAATCCATCGAAACGGTAAGAGCCAGCATATCAATACTTTCGTTATCGCATTCGATAACTTCGCCACTGCCGCAAGCCCAGAAAGCTCCGGCCACCATAGCGGCGGATAGGCCAAAAACAAGTTTCTGTTTCATATCAAAACCTCTTTATGGAAAAATAAATAATTCCACGGCAAAGTGGTAGCAAAAGTCGCTTTTTAGTGAAAGAAAACATAAAAAAATCCCCTTTTTCAGGGGATTTTCCTTGTTTAATGAAAAATTATACGCCAGCTTACCAGCAATTCAACGAGAAGCCATCGCAATCACAAGATACAATGAAAGTTCCCGGGCCTGTGGAAATCTGCTTATCCCAGCCAACATCGTACGTTTGTCCATCCACCGTCACATGACACATATTGTTTCCTCCCGGAGGAAGAACCTGCAACGTTCCACAGGAATATGTCACCGCATAATCCTGATTTGCATCCAAAGCCTGCGTACGCACATTCGATGTCATTTGAATCTCTATCGGTCCCTGGCTCGAACTGGAGACCACGGAGCTGCTAGACGGCGGTACCACGCTGGAGCTAGACGGCGGAACGACACTGCTGCTAGAAGGAGTGATGCTGCTGGAGCTGACTCCAGGAACAGGGCAAACCCATTGCCCGGCACTCTGGACACATTCCTCGTTTTTACGGCCCTCCAGATTACACATCCATTTGCCACTATTGACACCTGCTAAAGCCACCGAACATTCTTCCGGAGGCGGCACATAGCTGCTCGAACTCTTTACCGACGATGACGAACGAATAATCGAACTGCTGGACGGGATTACGCCAGCTTCAATCTTGAGCTGTGCCTTGTCACAATCCATGGTAACGGAAAGCGCGCCCCTCTTCACGGTCAGCGTCGGATAGACTTTTTGTCCGACAACATTATCGTCGGTAAACTCGAACTCCACCGAAAGTCCCGTCTTCTTTACAACATCCGCTTCCGGGAGTTGCCACGTTGCCGTCAAGCCACTACGGCATTCCAAAACCGGCGCATAGGACCACGTAGCCTTTCCACCCAACTTGATGGAACCCGGTGTTACCGTGCATTGCCCTTTCTCCAACATCGCCTGAGTGCAAGGATCATTTTCGCTACTGCTGGATACCACGGGAGGCGCACTGCTGCTGCTCAACTTGATGATGAAACTGCTCGAAGAGAGCACCACGCTGCTCGAGGAAATGAGCGGCTTGGAACTGCTGGAAACAACAGGACCACTGCTGGACATCAAGACAGCCGAAGAGCTAAGGGAATCAGAAGTGGAAGACAGAACTTCCCCGGACGACGACAGGAGGTCCGTTCCGGAACTCGAGGACAGGACGACGCCGGAACTCGATACGATGCTAGAATCAGAGGACGACGACAATCCAAAAAGATCGACCGCCGAGGAACTCGATTCAACGGTGTCTTCATCGATGGAATCCCTGGCAAGCAAGCTTCTCTTGAAAGCCTCGGAAGATTCCTTATCGCATTCTCCACTAGCAACACACTTTTCAAGAGCTACAAGAACAGAATCTTCCGGGAATTTGTCAAATTTTTCTAACGCGAGAATGTCGTCATTCTCGGCCCATTCAAGACTTCCACTGCCGCAAGCCCAGAAAAACAAGCCGGCAAGGATAGGCAGATATATATATAAGTGTCTCTTTTTCATAGTTGCCCCTCCACTAATATAAATAAAAATTTACAAAATAGGGAGGGGGAAAGCCAAAAAAGGGCGCTTTTTTCACGTTTTTTTACTCTTCGTTGCCGGGTTCGGTCATTTTTCGCTGCCCGGTAATGAACTGGTGGACGTACGGGTTCTTGGTATTCTTGATTTCGTCGACGGTCCCGACCTCGATGATGCGCCCGTTATAGAGCATCGCGATGCGGTCGGCCACCTTGAAAGCGCTCACCATGTCGTGCGTCACCACCACG
>CADBLC010000199.1 GCA_902795385.1 Fibrobacter succinogenes
CACGATGCCGCAGAAGTCGCTTGCCGAATACCGCGAAATGGAAGCGAAAGCCAAGGAAACGCTTGCCCGCGTCGAAAAACGCCTGGGTGAACTTTCGGGTGCCCGCGAATCTATCGAAGACAAGCTCCTCGAAGTGGGTGACGACTATCGCATGGTCGAAGCCGAAGCCTCGATGGTGGGCGACAAGAACGTCGCCGCCGTGCAGGGCTTCTGCCCCGCACCGCGCGTGGGCGAACTCGAAAAGGCCGCCCGCGAGCACGGCTGGGGCCTCCTGGTGGACGACCCAGCTGACGGCGACGACATTCCGACGCTACTTACCTACAGCAAGCTCAGCCGCCCCATGCAGTTCCTGTACGATATCATCGGCATTTCGCCGGGGTACAAGGAAGTGGACGTGTCGGCCGTGTTCCTTTGCTTCTTCAGCATCTTCTTTGCGATGATCGTGGGGGATACCGCTTACGGCCTGTTGTTCCTCGGTCTGGCACTCTTTGCCCGCAAAAAGATGCCGAAGGCGAACCCTGCTGGTTTCCACTTTATCTACCTCATGAGCATCGCCACCATCGTGTGGGGTGTGATTAACGCAAGCTTCTTGGGACTTAGCCCCTCGCTTGCGGGGTGGACGTATTACCTGGACATCACCAACTACGGCTGGTTGCCTGAACCGCTGAAGAACGCGATGCTCTGGATCCGCACATCTGCACCGACTGACCCCGCGAAGTTCCAGGCCTACCAGGCCTTCGCCCAGTCGATCACGATCTTGCCCGATAGCTTCGTGCCGAAGGCGGCGGGTGCCTCCCAGATGCAGCATATCCAGCTGTTCTGCTTCTGCATCGCCGTGGTCCACCTGAGTATCGCTCACGTGTGGAACGTCTGCGTGCGCATCAAGCGCAAGGACTCCACGTTCATGGCGCAGGTGGGCTGGCTTATCGGCTGCTGGGTGATGTTCTTCCTGGCCTGCCAGATGGTGCTCGGTATCGACATGCCGAAGTTCGTCATCCCGATGTTCATCGTGGAAGCGGTACTCCTGGTGCTCTTTACCGTTCCGCCCAAGAGGCTCAAGCAGGACTTCATCAGCATCCCGATGCTCGTGCTGGACGTGGTGAACAGCTTTACCGACGTGATCAGCTACATCCGTCTGTTCGCTGTGGGCATGTCCGGTGCGGCCATCGCCGAGGCGTTCAACGACATGCTCTCGCCGCTGTTCGGCTCCGCTGTCGGTATCGCCGGTGCTGCCTTCCTGCTGCTCTTCGTTCACGGCCTGAATATCGCGCTTGCGGTCATGGGCGTCGCCGTCCACGCCGTACGTCTTAACACACTCGAATTTTCAAATGGACTTGGCCAGGAATGGAGCGGATTCGCGTTCGCGCCCTTCGCCAAGCAGAAAAATTAAACCAAGGGATGATTCCCGCTACTTAATGAGGAAAAAACAATGGAACCGAATACAATGGTTACTCTCGCTAAAATGGGTGCTGCTGCCGCTCTCGGCATTTCGGCAATGGGCTCCGCCCTTGGTTGCGGAACGGCTGGTATGTCCGCCATCACCATGTGGAAGAAGGCTTATGCCCAGGGCAAGTCGGCCCTCTTCACCTTGCTGGTGTTCGTGGGTGCCCCGATTTCCCAGACGATTTACGGCATGTTGCTCATGAACTTCATCCTGAGCAAGGCTGCTGAATCCGGCTTTACCAACTGGGGTGGATGCCTCGGTGCCGGTATCTTCGGCGGGCTTGGCATGATGGCTTCTGCCTGGTACCAGGGTAAGTCCGCGGCCGTGGCTTGCGACGCCCTCGGTGAAACCGGCAAGGGCATGGTGAACTACCTGATGGTGCTCGGTATCGTGGAAACCGTGGCCCTGTTCGTTCTCGTGTTCTCCATGATGGTGCTTTAATCCAGCGAGGTAACACGTATGGATCAAGCTCAACTTTTAACGCTCGCGAAACTCGGCGCGGTGGCGGCCCTGGGCCTTGCCGCGGTGGGTTCTGCGCTGGGCTGCGGGACTGCCGGCATGGCGGCCATCGGGGCCTGGAAGAAGGCGTATCTCAAGGGTAAGAACGCGCTGTTTACGCTGCTCATCTTCGTGGGCGCGCCGATTGCGCAGACAATCTACGGCATGTTGCTGATGATGTACATCCTGAACAAGTCCCAGGCGGCCCCGGCCAACTGGGCTGCATACCTGGGTGTGGGCATCTTCGGTGGCATCGGCATGATGGCATCTGCCTGGTACGTGGGCAAGTCCGCTGCGGACGCCTGCAACGCCCTCGGCGAAACCGGCAAGGGCCTGGTGAACTACCTGATGGTGCTTGGCGTCGGCGAAACCGTCGCACTGTTCGTCATGGTGTTCTCGATGATGCTCGTGTCGTAGCGCAAAGTGTCATGCCCGCGTAGGCGGGCATCTCCTTTTACAAAAACCACCCCGTCACTAAAGTGGCGGGGTGTGCTGTTTCCCACAGGAAACGCTTTTTTGAGGGCAGAAATGCCCTTTTTTTGTTTTTTTGGGGTAGATTTATGTTAGTTGGACCCGATCTATGGAGTAAATCATGAAATCCAGGTTTTTGAGCGCATCTGCCATCCTCGCCATGGCCAGTGTTTCTTTCGCCGCGACCGCCTACATCAACCAGATTGGCTACCGCACCAGCGACTTCAAGGAACTCACGCTGTTCGAGGGCAGCGGAAACGTCGATTTCGTCGACCAGTCCGGCAAGACGGTACTCTCGGTGACGCCTTCCGCCGCCGCGAACTGGGACGGTAGCGGCCAGAGCGTGCAGCTCGTCGATTTCTCCGAACTCAAGACTCCCGGAACGTACACCATCAAGGAGAACGGGCAAGAGGTCCGCAAGGACTTGAAAATTACTGACGATGCCTTCGGCGACGTGTCGAAGGCCCTGTTGAAGTGGTTCTACTACCAGCGCGCTTCCATGGCCCTGGAAGAACAGTACGCGGGCAAGTGGAAAAGGGCCGCCGGGCACCCCGACAACAATGTTTCGTTCCATAGCTCCGCCACGGGCGGGAGCGGCACCCTCAACAGCCCCAAGGGCTGGTACGATGCCGGCGACTATGGCAAGTACATCGTGAACTCGGGCATTTCCACCTACACGCTTTTGAGCCTCTACGAGCATTTCCCGGCCTATTTTGACAATGTCAAGTGGAATATCCCGGCCGATGGCAACTTGCCGGACCTTTTGGCCGAAATCAAGTACAACCTGGACTGGATGCTTACCATGCAGGCGGCCGACGGGGGAGTGTACCACAAGCTCACGACGCTCCAGTTCTGCGGGACGGTGATGCCGAACGAAGACGTGGACAGGCGTTACGTTATTGGCAAGAGCGCTACGGCGACGCTTGATTTTGCGGGTGTGATGGCCGTGGCGGCACGTGTATACCAGAAATATGACGCGGCGTTTGCCAGCACGGTGCTCGAGGCGGCCAAGAAGGCCTACGCCTGGGGCTCCCAGAATATGAATACGCTCTACAAGGCGAACCCGAAGGACGTTGCGACCGGTGCTTATGAAGACAATAGCGCCAACGACGAGAAAAACTTTGCCGCGGCCGAACTGTTCGTGACGACGAAGGACGCCTCGTACTCCGCTAGCGGTATATCGAACAACATCCCCGGCTGGCAAGACATGAGCGGCATTGTCACCTATACCAAGGCGACGCACGCTTCTGAATTCAGCGATGGCGCTGCGGCCAAGGATTCCCTGCTGAAGGTGGCCGACCGCTATGCGAAAAACGCTTCTACCGGCTTTGGCGTGCCCATGACCAAGAACGACTTCTACTGGGGTTCCAACAGCGTGGCCGCCAACATGGGCGTATGGCTGCTCTATGCCTATTACCTGTCGGGCGAGAAGAAGTATTACCAGAGTGCCGTCAAGACGCTCGACTACCTGCTGGGCAAGAA
>CADBLC010000200.1 GCA_902795385.1 Fibrobacter succinogenes
CGCCCGCATCAAGGGTTTGAACCCCAAGAACCTCGCGAAGATTACCCTCAAGAGCATCTACGAAGGCGACAAGATCGAAGCCGGCAAGAAGAACATGGTTTACAGCCTCACCTACCAGGCCATGGACCGCACGCTCACCGACGACGAAGTCAACAAGGCACACAACAAGCTGCGTGACAAGCTCGTCGCGAACGGCGACATCGCGCTGCGCTAAGTCGAAAACATATTACAAGAAGCGCTCCCCATCGGGAGCGTTTCTTTTTTTATTCCTTTTAGTGCAAGCGCCGATTATTCCAGCGCTTCCCTTACCTGCTGGATAAAGTCCATCTCTTCGGGCGACACGTTGCTTTCGTTGTCGTCTTCCTTGGAGGCGTTCGCGACACGGAGCATGGATTCAAGAACCTTGCTCTTGGTTCTTCAGGGCTTCGACACAGGCGCCGGCGCGGTCCTTCGCCGAAGTGAACTTTGCATAGGTATCGTTGAAATCGTCCCAGGAAACATCCGGGGTCAATTCGTCATGAATCGCGTCGAGCGTATCGCTTTCAGCCTCGGTCGCCGAAGCGGAACCGGGCAGCAGTTTGTCTGTCTCGTTTTCGTGGTAAAGGCAAGCCACCTGCCAAGAAAGAATCAAGAGCGCCAAATTCGGATTCATCGTGTACCTCGTGGTTATCTTGGACAAATAATACTAAAAAAAAGACGAAAGAACGGCCCTATGGGCCTACAGACGAGAGACGAAAAACATATAAGGTGAGTGCCGCATCCATACGTGCATGGATATGGCCGAACCAAATGGTTTGGGGCGAAGCCCAAAGATTAATAATGGCGCTTCGCGCAAAAACAAAGAAAATGCCAACATTTTCTCTCGTCTCTCGTCTCTCGTCTCTCGTCTAAATTCTATATTCCCACGCATGGCATACGTAGCAATGGCCCGCAAGTGGCGTCCGAAATCCTTCTCCGACATGGTCGGACAGGAACATATCGCGAAGACCCTTCAGAACGCAATCGAAGGGGACAGACTCCACCGTGCATTCCTGTTTACCGGCACCCGCGGTGTAGGCAAGACCACCAGTGCCCGAATCCTCGCCCGCACGCTCAACTGCAAGGGCGGAGACCCGCTCCACCCGTGTGGAGAATGCGACAGCTGTAAGGACATCGACGGCGGAAACCCGATGGACGTCCTCGAAATCGACGCCGCCTCCAATACCGGTGTCGACAACATCCGTGACGTGCTTGAACGCGTCCAGTACCCGCCCGTTATCGGCAAGTACAAGGTGTTCATCATCGACGAAGTCCACATGCTCTCGACAGGCGCCTTCAACGCGCTCCTCAAGACGCTCGAAGAACCTCCCGAACACGTGATTTTCATTTTTGCGACGACCGAAGTGAACAAGGTCCCGCAGACTATCTTGAGCCGCGTACAGAGGTTCGACTTCAAGCGTCTCACCATGGCCCAGATTCGTGGCCGCCTCCGCTTTATTTGCGAGCAGGAAGGCATCAACGCGACCGACGAGGCACTCGACATCTTTGCCGAGAAAGCCGACGGTTCCATGCGCGACGGCCTCACCTACTTTGACCAGGCCTACGCCTTTACCGGCAGCGAAATGACCGCCGATTCCGTGCGTTCCATCCTCGGAATCCCGCCTGTGGAGCTGTTCTTCAGCCTCATCAACGCTATCGAGAACCACGACCTGAAGGGCGTTTTCAAGATGGTGGACGAGGCCTGCTCCCGCGGTATCGAATTCACCCCGCTCCTGGACGGATTCGGCAAGTTCCTCAGAAACCTGCTCTACACGCGTATCAACGCGTTCAGCGCCGACGACCTTTCCATCACGGAAGAACTTTATTCGAAATTCAAGAGTGTGGCTCTCGGGCTCTCGAACGGAGACCTGCTTCGCATCAGCAAGATGCTCATCGACCTGCAGGCCCAGCTCCGCTACAGCACGAACCCGAGACTGATGGTTGAAACCTCGTTCGCCCGAATGGCGTGGCTCGACAGGCTTGTCGATCTCCGGAAAGCGCTTGCCGCCATAAACGACCCCAAATCAGCCGCCGACGAGGCGTTAAAAAAAAAAGTAGCTGAAGTTGCCGAGGCGCTAGCCCCGGAACCCGCTCCAGAACAGGACCTGAATCAGGCCTTCGCGAATTACCCCGACACTAGCGCCGGGACGTATTCCCGTTACGAAATCGCCTCCGCCTGGCCGACCATCTGCGCAAGCTTCGCCGACGATGGGGACCTCGTCTTTACCGCGGCGCTGGCCGGAACACAGCTCGAAACAGGCGACATCCACGAGAATCCCTTCCCCATCTCGCTTACTTACGTTGGCGAGACGGAAAACAACAACTCCTGGAACTACCAGCAACTGCAGGAACATCCGGAATACCTTTTGCGCCTGCAGACCATACTCGAAGACAAGCTGCAGACCAAGATTACCCTTTCCATCAAGACTCGCGCCTACACCGAGGACGAAAGGCTAATCGAGGCAAAAAAGAAGATGACCCCCTTCGAGCTCGACCTGCAAAAAGAACCCGCTCTCGCCGAGCTCCAGAAAATTTTCGCCGCAGAATTGGTATATTCTGTGCAGATGAAGAAAAACGTCGCCCCGGTAGGCGACATCATTGATCCCAATAACGACAATTAAAGGAATACCCACTATGGACATGAGCAAAATGCTTAAGGACCTCCAGAAGATGCAGAGCAAGATGATGAACGGCCGCGGCGTGCTCACCATGATCAAAATTAACCCCGACGCGGTGGACAAGGACGACGTGGAAGCCCTCGAAGACCTCGTGATGGCAGCCATCAACTCGGCCGTCAAAAAGAAGGACGATGCGGCCCAATCCAGCCTGAGCGACATTACCGGCGGAATGAAAATTCCCGGCCTGATGTAAAGTCGACCCGCGAACAAGATTTGCTCAAACAAGCACCAACACCCCGGACTTTTCCGGGGTATTTTTTTTTACAATAAAGTGATTTCGTCCACTAAAAAAGGCATTTCGTCCATTAATTAGGTTTTTGACCTATTATATAGTTACATATTTTTTTACATTTGGAGCGCAAAAATTACAGGAGATGGAATGTCTAGGCATTTAGGAACGATTTCGGCCATAGCGCTCTGCCTCGCAGCGCCTCAGCTTGTCTTGGCCACGACCTACACGCGCGAAGAAGCCGTCAAGATAGCCCTTGAAAAATCTTCAGACGTAAAAACAGCCGAAGAAGAACTTGTTTCGGCCAATTCCCAGGTAGACGCCGGATACGGTAACGCCATGCCGAGCATCGACCTGAGCGCAACCATTACTCGCATTTTCGGCATGGAAGACGTGGAAAAGAGCACCAAGATTTCGGATGCCGCCGCCGGCATGGCCCAAACCAACGACGCTAACGGCCACCCGAATGCGAACGCTTTCGACACACAGGTGCTTGGCCCCGCGCTGGACGGCATGACCAACCAAATGATGAAGCAGGCCTACCGCTGGCAATCGAGCGTTGACCTCACCGCCACCCAGGTTCTGTACGCACAGGGCAAGGTGGGAACCGGTATCCAGATTGCCAAGACCTACAAGCGCATCAAGGAAGTGAACCTGGAAAACGCCAAGGCGAATGTACGCTACGATGTCGAGAACGCCTTCGACCAGCTCATCTACCTGGATTCGGCCATTGTCATCCTCTACGAGTCCAAGAACATGCTCCAGGAGAACCTGAATTTCGTGGAGCAGTCCATGAAGAGCGGCCTCGCCACCGAGCTGGACCTCATCCGCGTGCAGCTTTCGATGGACCAGCTGAACTCCAAGATCAACAACACGGAAAAAAGCCGTATCCTCGCCCGCAACGCCCTCCTGAACACGATGGGCATGGACTGGGAAACGGAAGTGCAGTTCCAGGGCGAACTCCGCGACCCGACTGCCGGCTACTCCTTCCCCGACACTTCCATGGCAAATGTCAAGAAGCGCCGCAAGGAACTGCTGATGCTCGAAGCCACCGAAGAAATGCTTGACAAGAACGTTTCCATTGAACAGGGCGGGTACAAGCCGACTATCGCTCTCGTGGGCGGCCTCAAGTACAGCAACAACCAGAACGAGTTCTACAAGTGGGATGCCCCCGATTGGGACGAGAACATCAACAAGTACATCGCCCTCAACCTCACGATGAATCTTTTTAACGGCATGAAGACCAAGGAAGCCGTGGTCCAGGCCAAGTCGAACCTCCGCAGCACGCAAATCCAGAAGGAAACCGCCGAACGCGGATTCCGCGTGCAGATTGAATCCTGCGTGAATACGCTGAGCGATGCCGATGCACAGATCGAAATCGCGAAGCGCCAGATTGACCTTGCCCAGAAGAATTACGATTTGACGAACGCGGCCTACAAGATTGGAAGAGAAACGCAATTGAATCTCCTTACTGCAGAAAACAGCCTTCGCACGGCAAAACTCGACTACATGTCGGCTATTGTCGAATGGAACAAGGCATACAACGCGCTTCTCCAGGCCACCGGTGAATATTAAAAAGAAGAGGAAAGAATGAACAAGACTGTCAAAACCCTCCTGACCCTCGCAGCGGCATCCATGCTTTTGGTTGCCTGCAACCCGAAAGAAGAAAAGGCCCAGACGAAGGCCACGACCATCGAAGAAATCCAGAAGGAAAAGGGCAAGCCCGCCCGCGTGGTAAAGGCTACCACCGCAAAGATTACGGACTTGCGCAAGTTCAGCGGCTCCATCGAGGGCATGCAGCAGAACAAGGTCATCTGCAAGATGGGTGACCCGCTTGCAAAAATCAACATCCAGGTAGGGTCTTCCGTAAAGAAGGACCAGGTGGTTGCCGAATACCTATTCACGGGCGACAACACCCAGTACCAGCAGGCCCAGGAACAGGTTGCCGTTCTCGAAAAGGCGACCGAGCGCATGCGCGAAGTCTACCAGAAGGGCGGCATTAGCCAGCAGGACATGGACACCCAGGAAATGCAGCTCAAGGTTGCCAAGATGAACCTCGAAACGGCTCGCCGTGCATCGCTCATCCTCGCCCCCGAAGCGGGCGTGGTGACCGAGCTCAAGTTCCAGGTCGGGCAGACTCCGGGCCCGGGCGGCGTTCTCGCTACCATCGCGAAGCTCGACAAGGTCATCCTCAAGCTGAACGTCACGAGCCAGGATATCGGTTACTTCAAGAAGGGCGCCCAGGCGACCGTCACTGTCGCCGGAGAACAGGTCAAGGGCAAGGTCAGCCTCATCCCGCTCGCCGCCGACCCGATGACGCGCTTCTTCCCGGTCGAAGTCACGTTTGACAACAAGAAAAAGAAGCTATTGCCGGGCATGTACGTAACCGCCGAACTCGACGCCCGCGAAGTGAACGGCATCGTGATTCCGAACGAAGCTATTGTATACCGCAACGGCGTGAACGCCGTGTGGACTGTCGATAACGAAGGCAAGGCCCGCCGCAAGATTGTGAAGCTCGGCGTGCAGACCAAGCACGACATCCAGATTGCCGAAGGCCTGGAAGAAAACGAAACCGTCATCGTGGAAGGCCAGTCCCGCATGAACGACGGCGACAAGGTGCTGGTTGTCGAATAAGGGAGTTTTGCTGAATGATTAAGGCCAGTATCTACAAACCGATTACCATGCTCATGGTCATATTGACCGTGGTGGTTTTCGGTCTATACACCTACTCCATGATGGTGGTCGACCTGATGCCGAAATTCGACGTCCCCGTGGTCACCGCAACCATCATCTACCAGGGTGCAAACCCCGAAGAAATCGAATCCACCATCATCAAGCCCATCGAAGACCAGGTGGAACTTGTTGACGGTATCGACTACGTGCAGTCCATATGCCTCGAGAACTACGGCATTTTGGTCGCCATGTTCAACATGGGCGTGAACGTGGACGTGGCGGCAAACGACGTGCGTTCCAAGATTGACCTAGCATCGGTGAACTTCCCCGACGCCGTGCAGGCACCGATTATCGCGAAAGTGGACATCAACGGTGCGGCCATCATGTCCATCTCGTTTACCGGGCCACTCAACTCCACGGAACTCCGCCAGAAGGTGGAAGACGACATCGAACCGCTCTTTACGGCCGTTTCCGGTGTGGCAAGCGTTGACGTTTTCGGCGGTACCACGCGCCAGATTTCCATTGAGCTCGACAAGGACAAGATGCTCGACCGCAACGTGGACATCGCGACCATCATGGGACTGTTCGGGCAATCGAACATCAACTACCCGGTCGGCGAAGTCATCGGCAAGCACAAGAACACTTCCGTGCGTACTTCCGGAAAGTTCAAGGACCTCGATGAAATCCGCAACATGGACATCCCGACGGCGAAGGGCGTCATCAAGCTCTCCGAAATCGCCGTTGTCAAGGACACCATCGAGACCATCACATCGGCCTCCCGCTTTAACGGAGTGAACTCCGTCTCGCTCGATATCAAGAAGCG